>JAESQG010000417.1 GCA_016765265.1 Pseudomonadales bacterium
CTTTGCCACCAAAAAGGCCGCCAAATTTATGACCTCAGGCGTTTATGAGGTGGTATCCATAGCTCCAATAGGGGCGGCTTTCGCTTTTTTCTCGGACCGTAATGTGCAGGACATTAGTGATCTAGCCGGTAGAAAAATACCCGTTCTAGACAATGCGCCTGAGATTCAAATGTTTGTGGCACAAGCAGGCTTGACGCCGGTAGCCGCTACGTTAGCAACAATGTTCAGCAAATTTAACAATCATGCAGTCGATATTACTGCCGCTCCCGCCTTAGCTTATGAACCTCTAGAATTATACAAAGGCCTGGAGCCAGACGGGGGTATTATTGATTTCCCGCTTATCCAAATAACGTTGCAATTGGTCGCCAGGAAGGCCCGTCTACCAGAAGGCTTCGGTCAAAGTTCACGAGAATATGCTGTGGCTAACTTTGACGATGCAATAAAAATGATTAAACAGAGTGAGGATGGTATTCCGAAAAAATACTGGATTACCATCCCTGATGAGAAGAAAGTGGGTTGGACCGAGATGTTCAGACTAAATCGAATAGCCCTACGGGACAAAGGTATCTATAACGCCAAGGCTCTAACGGTTTTCCGCAAAATCAGGTGCTCTATAGAACCTGACCTTGCTGAATGTACTGCCATCGACAAAGAATAAAAATAAGAATAGCAATCTGCTCCTATCCCAGACGTTACACACCCTGTAATCGATGTGTGTAACGTTTTGTTCTTTCCAGAGACCTAAACTTTTCCAGAGACCCACACTAAGATAAGCCAACAATCAAAACAGCTCGACTTCCATCTGCCCTTCATCTTCGCCACCGCGGTCACTTTTATTTTCTTTCTCCTCGTGTAGCGACCCGAGATCCTCTGCAATTTTTCTTTGCTGATCCCCTATCTGATTTAAGTGAGACATAACACCATCATAAGCGCTTCTGAGAATGCCGCTATCATCAATCACTTCAATCACCCTCGCCATGGAATGATCAACTAACGACATCAAATAGGTTTCTTGGTCATCCTCCAACCCCATTCCCGGCACTTGCTTATCGAGTTCTTCAACCATTTCACGCATCACCCCAAGACACCGATTCTCGTTTTCCTGCAGCCGCACCGTTAAGCCCGATAACGTTTCGTTAACCAAATTAAATGAAATTGCCAAATTATCAGTTTGTTTCACCATAGTTTTATGGGTGATTATATTTTTGACTTGCGTATCTACCGCACAGACGATATGCGGCAACATGTCTTTATAACGACCGTAGGTATCTCGGTCATCCAAAGGCATATTCTTCACTAACAAAGAGACATTGGGATAATTAATTTGAGTTCTGCAGCCAAAATCATGGAATCGATTTCCCCCCTTTGACAATAGAACCAGCAACTCTTTTTCTAGGGGTTTAACATCACCGCCCAGAGTGTAAAAATATTCTTCCTCCTTCGCTCGCATATACACACAGCAGTTAAGGCTGAAACTCCTCATCGCACCCAATAAGCACTGAGCTAAATCGGCGTACTCCTTCATTTTATAAGTCGAATCGACAAAGTTAATTAACCGACCCAGCTCACTGCTACCTTGCATTGCTTGCATCGCAGTTTCGCTAGCTACCCGAGCTTGACTCTTTAGATGACGCTCATGGGCCTGTGCCAAAGTAATGACCTTGAGCTTAGCCAAGAGCTCATCTTTATCAAAGGGTTTAGCCAAATAATCCAAGGCACCCGCTTCATACCCCAACATACGTTCTCGTATTGAGCTATGGGACGACAAAAAGACAACGGGGATATCTTGGGTGTGGTCAGTACATTTCAACTGATCACACACCTCATACCCATTCATCCCTTCCATCTCCACATCGAGCAACACAATATCTGGATGAACCTCGCGGGCTTTGTTTAACCCCTCTTGTCCATTGTTAGCTATTATGGTGGTATAACTTCCACTCAGTGCCCTGGACACATACTTCTGAACAACGGGATCATCTTCAACAATTAATACTTGTAGCTTTTTCGCAGCAACCATTTTTAGCTAATCTACACCCTTAATTTAGTCCACTCATGTTTATTTAATACTAGTTTGAAAAAGCGATTTCAAAAACAGATAAGCACATAAAAATCACCGTTGTTTTAGTCAAATTAGTCACTTTACTCACGCTCTATGTCCCTTTGAGTCAAAAGAACCCATGATCGTTAAACATTCCCTCTACACTGGTATAAAGAAAGCGAAAGAGATTCCCATCCATGACCAGTCCGATAGATCCAGCCAGCAAAATTCCAACGCTAGCTTCTTCAGAAGCATGGTCCCTACACTCGTGGCAGAATAAGCTCGCCACTCAACAACCAAGCTATCCTGATGAAGCTGCCTTACAATCCACACTAGATACGCTGCAGCAACATCCACCGCTCGTTTTCGCGGGTGAAGTAAAGCGCCTGAGAAAACATCTTGCTGCAGTAGCTGAAGGCAAGGGCTTTCTACTTCAGGGCGGTGATTGTGCAGAAAGCTTCGCTGAATTTAGCGACACCAATATTAGGAATATTTTTCGTGTCCTGTTACAGATGTCTGTTATTTTAACTTTTGCAGCAGCCTGCCCCGTTATCAAAGTGGGCAGAGTGGCTGGTCAGTTTGCCAAACCACGATCCTCGGATATTGAAACAAAAAATGGCGTGACCTTAGCCAGCTTTCGCGGCGATATTATCAATGGCATCGAGTTTACGGAACAGTCTCGTCGACCCGACCCGAACCGCATGTTACAGGCATACACACAATCGGCCGCCAGCCTTAATCTACTACGAGCCTTAGCACAAGGAGGATTCGCAGATCTTCATGAAGTACAACAATGGAATTTGGATTTTATAAAAGATACGCCCCAGAGTAATCGTTACCAGGATTTGGGATTGCGCATTACACAAACCTTGGAATTTATGTCTGCTTGTGGACTAACCTCTAAAACCACGCCACAGATTAGAGAGACCGAATTTTTCACTTCTCACGAAGCACTATTACTACCCTTCGAGCAAGCCTTAACTCGGTATGAAAAAAAAGACGATTGCTGGTACGACTTTTCAGCACACATGGTGTGGATTGGAGACAGGACACGGCAAATTGATGGCGCACATATTGAATTCGTACGTGGTATAGCGAATCCTATCGGCATAAAATGCGGACCCAGTCTTGAGCCAGCAGATTTAGTTCAGTTAATTCATCGCATAAACCCAGAAAATACGCCGGGAAAAATCTGCCTTATCACCCGAATGGGAGCAGCCCAGGTTGAAAACAAATTGATACCATTGGTAAAAGCAGTGCAGGAACAAGGACAAGTGGTTGTTTGGTCCTGCGATCCTATGCACGGTAACACCACGGTGTCCTCGTCAGGTCTAAAAACCCGAGATTTTCAAGCCATCCTCAAGGAAGTGAAAGGTTTTTTTGAAACATTGCAAAGCGTAAACGCATACCCTGGTGGCATCCATGTGGAAATGACGGGGAAAAATGTCACTGAATGCACTGGCGGCGCCCGCTCTATC
>JAESQG010000418.1 GCA_016765265.1 Pseudomonadales bacterium
TATGAAGCTGATATACAAGCACCATGGCTTAGGGCAGTGGACTCACGTTCACAGCGGATGGGAAGCAAAAGAGGATAGCTTAAAATTACAGGGCTGGAAGAAAGAACGGCGAGTCATCATTGTCAGAAGAAAGTTATCCAATAGTAGTCTTGTCGGAATAGAATCGGGCAGAGAGGATTGCAAACAACTTTCCTTTATTGATGGGCCCGAAGAGATAAAGGTTTTTGAGTATTCGGTTTTAGTGACGGACTTAGAAGATGATTTGGTTTCGCTGTTCCAGCATTATCGGGATAGAGCGGATTGTGAAAATAATTTTGATGAACTTAAAAACCAGTGGGGTTGGGGTGGCTATACGACGAAGGATGTAAAGAGCTGCCGACTGATGTCTCGAATGATTGCCTTAATTTATAACTGGTGGAATTTATACGTTCGCCTGGCATTGCCGGGTCAACATCATGAGGCGATTACAAGTCGGCCTTTACTCTTAACGGGCGTGGGTCGACAGACAAAGCACAGCGATCAGAAGAAAATCACCATCACGAGTACGCACGGCAAACAAGAGAAGTTGGCTGGCGCATATCACCGGCTGGTTACTCTTTTTAATGAACTAAAAATGATTGCTCCGCAGTTAACTTCTGCACAGTGCTGGAGTCGGATGTTAGAGCAGGTTATGGCCCAATTTAAGGTAAAAAAAGGGACAGCAGACCCTCCTCACCTCAACTGCCTAACCTAAGGGCAGTTCGCTTAATTTAGAATGTGGTATCGATGCTAGGTTAAGTCCTTGGCAGGTCTAACTGCGGTTTTTAGGTTGATCCTCGAACACTAACGCCTGATTAGGGGTGCAGTGCAGCCCTTCGATGATGGATTTCAATTCACTAAAGCCTAAGGGACGGGCCTTTTTTGGCGCCTTTTGATAGTGGCTACGTAGCCCCTTCATCATCGCCTTAATCTCCGGTGCCTTAGTGGGGTCAACCAATCCGCGCTGGGTATGCCAGCGGGCGATCATCGACAGGCGTGTGCGGATGGTGGACGGGGTTAAGTTGGCCTTAGAAGAGGTCAGGCCGGGATTCATGTAATATTTAGCCACTTTGAACGTAACTAATTATTTTTATTAATAAATATTGCAGCATCACCTATGATCGCAAATAACGGTTGGATCAGTCCCAATTGCGTCAAAATGATTGGCTATAGCAGGGTGAAGCCAAGTACAACTTGCTCAAGTTGCGTAAGTTGCACTTGGTGTCTTTTTCAAGACGTTTTTCGATTGTGTGTGACACACCTGAAACGATTATCTGCAGTGTGGAATACGCGGGTATCTCTAATTGATATTGTTCCAAAAACCGAAGTGTTTCATCGAATAAATGGCGCTTATTCATAAAGTTCTTCGCAATTTCAGAAAGTCGCTGTTTTAATTGCTGGTGCCAATGATGAGTGCAAATGGAATATTCTTTTAACTGAAAAATTATTCTATACAGCTTTAATCTAACTCGGTTACTCAAATTTTTTCGATATTGTGGCGCCTCAGGATAATACCGTTGGTATAAATAACGAAGGTCTTCCTTAACTTGGCCCCAAGTTAACTCAAGCCTCGTCTTCTTCGCTTTGAAGTAGCCCAACAAAAGTATAAAATGGACTTTTTGAAAAGTGCCTTCGAGCCTATCACAAGCTTGCTGCTCTTCATTGGAGAGCGTGAAGAAGACCGTCTGCTCTCTTGGAGCAAAGAGTGGCTGGGCATAGAGTTGAACTTGTTCGTTATCGGTTAAAATTATGGCATGTGTACTACTCATGGAACCTCTAAAAGCAGCGTATTTTACGAACAAATGGGAGAAAATCCAGTGAGTTTTAGGGGTGGTTTAAATTAGGGCGCCTCTGTAGTCCCTATGGATAAAGACTTACGGCGATAATCGGTACCTTATTGATGAAAGTGTAAAGACCCCCTATTTGAATGCTTAGCTCCACTAAAGAAAACACTTGGGAACCATGCACTGGTTTGTTAGTCTACACTTCTTCAATAGGGAACGATCCCTGATACTTTGTAATCCGATAGAAAGGGTCTTCATGCTTCGAAAATGGTTGTCTTATCTGTTAGTTGTACTGATTTCAATTCAATCAGTCGTCGCTATTGCAGATGCACACCAATCTCATCAGAAAGGTAAGCCGCACGTAGACTTCAATCATGATCACGATTCCTCGACGATTATAAAAATACAGCGCGATGAAACGGGTGCTGTACAGTATGATTGTCATCATTGCTGCCATGGGCATTCGTGTTTTTCTGTCACGGCGATAAACAACTCCTTCCCTGGAAAGGCCTCTAAGGATCATATTCCTTACCATCATTTTATTTACTCGTCCAATCAAACCTCACCCGATATTCGTCCTCCTATCGTTTAGTCGAATTTTGTTTTTTTAAAAGCCAAATCATTTGTATTTGGCACTCGACTTATATGATTTTTAGGATGAATAACCATGAAATTACTTTCTATAGTGCTTTTCAGTGCTGCAATCGCTACACCCGCCTTGGCAAATGAAACCTATAACACCGAGGTTGTTAAAAATACCGGCCACAAATGGATGATTCGACAGGTATTAGCCTCATCAACACAAAAAGGCACTCGCATTAGCGGTCGTACGACCGCAATAAGACGCTTTGGGCTGCCCCGTGGCCATATTGATGTTGCAGCTTATACCCCCTCGGGTGAGCTTATTGCCGAAGCGACAACAGACTATACCCCCGCAATACTAACACGGAAGAAAAAGCAAAAAGGTGGTGTTAGATTTGCAGTTAACCTTACGGAAACGCTGCCTTCTAACGCGGTTGTCAAAGTTGCTTTTCACCCATCTGAAAAGACAAACTCAGTAAATCCGTCTCATCAGTCTACTATTGCTCGCTGAGTAGCCGTACCGAAATTCCGACCAATCGGCCATCGCTATTTTTAAAAAAGGATTAACGATATGAATGCGTGTTTATCCAAACGCTTTGTTTTTGGGTGCCTGTGCATCCTATATTTGCCTGGGAGTGCGCTTGCATCTTCCAGTGAATCTTCATCCATACGCTGGTTTGAAAATCAAATTCAGCAACACCCAGAGGTTGTCGCCGCTCGAGAACACAAGAATGCAGCACTCTCTACTGCAGACGCCTATGGGAAGCCCCTGTATAACCCAGAATTTGAAACTGAACTTGAGCGTGAAGGTGAAGCTAATAATTATCTGATTGGTATTAGCCAAACCATTGATTGGCGGGATAAACGGGATACAAAGCGCCAGCTGGCCAGTGCTGACCGCACAATCGCCGAGCAAACCTATGAATCAGTGGTGCAACAAAAATCAGCAGAGGCTCTACAGGCGCTGATTCAATGGAAAGCAGCGAGTCAACTAGCAGAGCTTGCCGTAAATCAGGAGCGTCAATTAGGCAGGCTGCTTGATTTGGTCAAGCAGCGTCAGCAGGCAGGTGACGTATCTCAACTTGATGCTGAAATGACGATTCTTGGTTTATCGCAAACATTTAGTAGTACTGCACAAGCCTTATCGCAACTAAAAAAGGAGGAAGCTCATTTGCGTGAGCTACTACCGGAGTGGTCCCCTGAGGCTGCTCTGGTTCCTGAAATCGCAAAGTTCGTTGACACAACTATCTCAAATAATCCAGAAAAAATCGGACAATGGCTAAACGCGCACCCTTTGGTGATGGTATCGCGAGCAGAGTGGGATGCGTCGAAGCAGTCTGCCTTGCTGGCAAACAAGGCAGCCAAAGCTGACCCTACGGTTGGCATTAATGCTGGACAGTCGGACAATGAGAATGTCATCGCACTCACTTTTTCGATTCCTCTCAATGTACGAAATGATTTCAGCGCAGAAGCGAAGGCTGCTAGCCAAGAGGTGTTGGCGGCTGAAGCACAGTACTACGCCACCCATCGTAAACAACGTTTCGCGATACAGGCAGCTTACGATGTTTTACAACAATATCAGAAGCACTCAGACCGTTGGCAAAGACTCATGCAGGGTCGAGGTAAGCGCAGCGAAAACCTACTGAAAAAAAAATGGGTTAGCGGGGACCTGAGCACAACAGAGTATCTTCTTGCTTTACAACAATTAACTGAAGGGCTTGCAGCAGGTATCGAATTGCAAACGCAGTTTCAACTGGCTCGAATTGAATGGTTATTGCAAGCCGGACAAATTAACACGGCATTGGAGTCAAAATGACAACCCATATTGAGTTAACGATTATGAAACAAACATCACACATTATTTTACCGCTAGTTGCCGCATTTATATTTTCTGTTGGAACAGCAAACCTTATTGCGGAAGAACAGGGTCATGAGGAACACGAACAACACAGTGAACATGGGGATAGCCATGGAGGTCATGAGGAAGACGGCGATAATCATGAAGATCCTGGAGAGAGTGAAGGCGTAAAACTCTCTGAAAAACAAAAATCACTCGCAAACATTAAAGTTGAAACGTTAAGACTGCGCACTATGGACTACCAGATTTATGCACCCGGTGAAATAAAAGCTAATGGCTATACCAGCTACTGGGTATCCCCTCGTGTAGATTCAGTAGTAATACGTCGGTATGCGTCACTGGGAGACCATGTCGAAAAGGGGCAAGCATTAGTGACACTGTTTAGCGAAACCGTTGCCGAGGCTCAAGCGTCTTTTCGTGTTGCTAGCGGTGAATGGATTCGCGTTAAAAAATTAGGCCGTAAAGCGGTCGGGGACAAACGCTTTATTGTTGCCGAAACCGATTATGACGCTGCTTACGGGCGATTATTGGCATTCGGTTTATCTGAAATCGCCGTCCAATCATTGGCGAAGCCACGTTCTACAAAGTCCTCTCAGTCACTAGGAGAATACACATTGATTGCCGCTATTGAGGGAACGGTGTTATCGGATGATTTCCATCAAGGCCAGCGCGTTGAATCAGGAGAGGCATTAATGGAATTAGCGGATGAAGCGGCGTTGTGGGTCGAGGCACGCTTAGCACCTACTGCACAACTGGCGTTACCCGCCGGAACTCCGGCCAAAATTAATGTGGGTAAGGAATGGTTTGATGCAAAGGTAACCCAGGAGGCTCATACGATTGATCCAAAAACACGTACGCGAGTGGTACGACTTTTGGTAAATAATGATTCTCATCGGTTACACCCTGGTTTGTTTGCTGATGTGTACTTTTCATTTGCGACTAAAACACCGGTACTATCCGTACCGGAAGCAGCATTGATGCGCAGTGCAGATGGCGATTGGACGGTATTTGTAGAGTATGAGCCTGGTCAGTTTAAGGCACAAGAGGTTACGTTAGGACGGTCTTTGGGCAAGTGGCGAGAGATTACTGATATTCGCTCTGGGACTCGCGTTGTGATGGAAGGTGCTTTTTTTGTAGCCTCTCAAATCGCCAAAGGCGGTTTTGATCCTCACAACCACTAATCCCTTATTATGTCTATGACAGGAGAAAACCATGTTGAATCGTTTAATCGACTGGTCAGTTACCAATAGGTTATTGGTGGTGATTGGCTTGCTGGCGTTTACAGCGTCCGCTATTTTTATTATTCCAAAACTGAATCTGGATGCATTTTCAGATGTCACCAATGTTCAGGTATCCATCAATACAGAAGCACCAGGTCTGGCCTCAGAAGAAGTAGAGCAGCTCATCACATTCCCTATTGAATCCGTCATGTATGCGCTACCTGATGTGGAAGAAGTGCGTTCAATTTCCAAAACTGGGCTGTCTGGCATTACCGTTGTCTTTAAGGAAGGCACTGATATCTATTTTGCTCGCCAGTTAGTGTTCGAGCGACTTCAATCGGCAAAAGAGCTTATCCCCAGTGGTGTAGGCACCCCGGAGATAGGCCCCAATACGTCGGGTCTTGGTCAAGTGTATCAGTACTTGTTATTAGCGGATGCTGGTTCAGGCTATGACGTTATGGCACTGCGTAGCCTGAATGACTGGGTCGTTAAGTTATTGTTGATGCCTGTGGATGGTGTTACTGATGTACTGTCCTTTGGTGGTGATGTTCGTCAGTATCAAGTGAATATCAATCCTACGCGTTTGTTAGCTTATGAGCTAACCCAGACGGATGTGGTTAGCGCATTAGAGCGCAATAACGAAAATGCCGGCGGCTGGTATCTGAATCGAGGCCAAGAACAGCTTGTTATTCGTGGTGTTGGCTGGCTGGACCATGATGAACAGGGCTTAGATGAAATTCGTCAAATCCCACTAAAAACCGAAGAGGGTGTGGTGGTTACGGTGTCCGACGTTGCTGTTGTTGAATTGGGCAGTGAAATTCGACAAGGTGCGGTAACGATGAGTCGCCGTGACAGCAATGGTGAAATTACGTCATTGGGTGAAGTCGTATCTGGCATTGTGTTAAAGCGTATGGGCGCGAATACGAAAGCGACCATTGACGGTATTAACAGCCGTATTGAATTGATCCAACAGGCATTGCCAACAGGCGTAAGCTTTGAAACTATCTATGATCAAGCTGACCTGATAGAAAAGGCCGTCCAGACGGTTGCGAAAGCACTGGTTGAGGCGTTTATTTTTATTGTTATCATTCTCGCATTATTTCTACTCAATGTACGTGCCGTATTATTGGTGTTGATCTCTATCCCCCTATCCGTCGGTATGGCACTGGCCGTTATGGCTTATAATGGATTATCAGCCCATGAAGGTCCGCGTCGGTCTGCACCACGGGAAGGTACTCGTGGGCAATATCGGCTCCTCCGACCGCCTGAGCTACACGGTCATCGGCGACGGTGTTAATGTAGCTTCCCGGCTCGAGGGGATCAATAAGGAATATGCGACGACCGTCTGCATCAGCGAGGAAGTTTACGCCCCCGTGTCGGACCGGGTTCTAGCCCGACAGATTGATGTGGTGAAGGTAAAGGGGCGCGAACACGA
>JAESQG010000419.1 GCA_016765265.1 Pseudomonadales bacterium
ACATTTTCTTTTGTTCCGTCGCAAGTGATTCTATAAAGTTGCGCTGTCGGACCATGTCTAAGTGGTTTTTAACTTTTGCGCTTAATGACGCTAAACAAAAAGGTTTAAAGATATAATCTACAGCACCTAACTCCAAGCCTTTAGTTTCGTCTTCTGGTGAATTGCGTTCAGTTAAAAATATCACAGGGATATTGAATTCGGGGTCCTTTTCTTTTAATTCTTTTAGGACTGCATAACCATCCATATGATCCATCATAATATCAAGTAGAATAATGCTGGGCGGGTATTCGCTGGTCACTATATCGATAGCAGCCTGTCCAGAGGCTGCTACTTTAATGGAAAAAGCACTCTGTAAAGCAGAGATTAATAATTCAATGCTAATTACATCATCATCGACGATGAGAACAGATTCAGTATCATCCGTAGCATTCATAGCATTCATAGTAATTAAAACCTCTGTGATGTCGGTGTTTCTAGCTTATTTCATTTAAGCGTTCTAAGGCGTTGGCAAACTGAAAATTCATAATCAGTGTTTCTAACTCTACCATTCTAGAATCAAGATCTACTATGTCTTGATTCATTAAATGGGGCATTACTCCAACTATATCTCTGAATAGTTCGATAGATTTTATATCCGATTTTAAGAGAGCATTTTTTAAATCATTTAGGCCATCGACTAATTCTTCTTTTGGTACTGGGGTGGTTTTAGTCGATAAGTTATTAGCTTCGGAAATTAATGGTCGATAACCCAATTGTAAATTTTCTATCGAGGATTTTATTATTTCAAATGTTTGCATGCAGTTGCTATACAGTGCGATAATATCATCGCTCTTGTTTTCCCTTAAGGATTGTTCTAAAAACCGAGCATGTAAGCGAAGTTCTTTAAAGCCAAGATTTCCGGAAGTGCCTGCTAATTTGTGAGCCTCTTTTATTAATTGTTCGCTGTCGCCCTCGGAAACCAAAGAGGACATGGTTCTCATTATGGGATCAAATTGAGTGTTGAACTTTTCCAACAAGCGAAGATATAGTCCTATATCATTTCGCACTCTACTTTTGGCAAAAGGTATATCGATTCCTTCTATAAAGCTCGGCCACCCATATTCATCCACATCAGTATTTTCACCGGCTACAGGCATGCTTGCTGTCCAGGCGGCAGGAACATCTAAATCCTCTGCCGTGAGGAACTGTTTTTTCAATACTTTTGATAGTATTTCAAATAATTTAACGTGATCGATTGGTTTGGATATGTACTCGTTCATACCCACGGATATACATTCCTCTCTATCGCCTACCATAGCGTTTGCTGTCATAGCTATGATAGGTAGCTCGGATGCGCTGTAGCGCTTTCTAATCAGCTCTGTTGCCACGAGACCGTTCATTACGGGCATTTGAACATCCATTAATATGACGTCGTATTGTTGCCGAGAGACGGCATCTATGGCCTCTTGACCATTTATGGCGATGTCCACTATTTCGACTTCTTTTGATTCAAAAATGAGTTTTAATAATAGGGTATTGGCCTCAACGTCGTCGACTATTAAAATTTTCAGCGAACTTAGTTGATTTGTCTCTTCCGGTATGGACTCTCTACGCGTGTGATCTATGTTCTTGCCGATGTGTTCATAGCCGGTTTCTTGCGATAGTCTATCCAGCTCCGTTTTTAGATTGGTGACATTTATCGGGTAGCTAATGGTAGAATAGTTTAACGAGTGGAGATTCTCAGGCAGGTCAGAGCTGCCGATGGATGCAGAAAATATAAAGCGAATTGAACTTGGTGTATTTGAAATATGATATTTGTCCACCGCCTTTTCGCTTTCAATAAGTAGTTGTTGGTAATCAAGAAGTATAATGGTATCGCCTGCCAATTTATCTACAATATCCTTGAAGCTATCATGTACTTCATGGGATATATGGTAACGATTTAAGGACTGCGTTACGCTAGTGGAGTAAATATCAAGGTTTTGGCTCAGCCAGATAAAATGAGTATCAACAGGAAGGTTTTCATCAATAACGCGAGTGTCGTCAGTTTTTAATTCGAACTTACTAGTAAAATAAAATTGGCTTCCTTGGTCGAATCGGGTTTCCACCCAAATAGAGCCTTCCATTAACTGCACAATATTTTTGCTTATTGAAAGACCTAAACCGGTTCCACCGTACTCTCTAGTTGATGATTCGTCCGCTTGCGTAAAACGTTCGAATAATCGGTTCACCACTTCAGGCTTTATGCCTATCCCCGTATCTTTAACAGAAAACAACAAGGCAATGCTGTTTTGATCAGCATTGTCGTTAGACTCTTGTATGGATATCTCTACTATAATGGCTCCCGTTTTAATAAATTTCGAAGCGTTGCCTACTAAATTTGTTAATACCTGTTGTAGCCTGTGTTCATCTCCCAATAGTGTGTATGGGATTTGCGGGTCGATGGAAATAAAGAAGGCGATATTTGATTTCTGAAGTTTGTCGCCAAACATATTGGATAAATCGTTCATCACCGAACTTATGGAAAAACGGGTATGCTCTAATGAAGTTTGCCCTGCATCCAATTTTGAAAGGTCCAATATATTATTAATAAGGGACATCAGATGATCACTGGCTGATTTCACCTTCAACAGTAGTGCGATGCTTGAGGGTTCTGTGCTTTTTCTTATGAGTATCTGGCTAAACCCAATAATGGCGTTCATCGGTGTTCTTATTTCATGACTCATATTTGATAGAAAGTCGGACTTAGCCTGATCCGCTACCAATGCCTTATCGCGGGCTAATTCAAGTTCAGTTATATGGTGTTCTATATCATTATTTTTTTGTCTTAAACTTTCAGCCATGGAATTGAATACAAGAGATAGTTGGCCTATTTCATCATCTCTAGAAATAGCCAATTGGCTATTGTAATCCCCCTGAGATATGCGTAAAGCACCATTATTAAGCGCCTGCAAAGGTGCCGTGAATCGGCGGGCGATAAAGAAAGTAATTATAAAAATAAGGCAGGAAAAAAATACAGTCAGTCCAAAGCCCACATTCCTGAGAATGACTATAGGTTCAAAAACTAATGTACTATTTTCAAAGAGCAATATACCCCAGTTAAAGTTAGGGAGCTTTCGCGCACTATGGCTGCCGGCATAGGCAATCAGTTGTTCGATATCGTTGTAGTTGGTGAGTGAAAAACCACTTTTCCCCTGTGTAGCTAAACCAGCCTCGGTAATGCCCATTTCCACGAAATTAACGGTTTTGAGTGTATCACCCTCATCATCATCTTCCATAAGTAAAGTGAACTGCGGACCTGCAATGGTATTGCCAAATTGATCCAGAAGAACGACATAATTTGACCTTGTTCCAGCTCCTTCACCGATATCAAGACTATGAACAACCTCTAAAAGCCGAGTCCATGAAAAAAAACCAACGATCGTGCCTATTACTGTGTGGTTATCTGACTGAGAATAAATGGGAAGCGCGATGGGGATACTAAAATCTTCCGCGAGGTCATAGTAGGCAAAGTGGCTATAAGATAATTCTCGGCGAGCCATTGCGCTTTTAAACCAGGTCGCTTTAGCTTGATTTGGACCCGGTGTCAGTGCAGATGCGATAATGTCGCCTTGAACATCCGTAACAGTAATTTCAGAAAACATACCCGTCTGAATGTAATTACTCCTTAATAGATTTTCTACCTGCTTGGTGTTATCGCCGTTGAGAATATCTGCCATTATCTTCGTAGATGACCAAGAGCGAATGCTTTCGGTGGCATCATAGACAAGATCATTGGCCTGATTTATAGCCATTTGAGCTATTTGTTGGCGCTTTTCCCCTCGGCGATTTAATAGTTCTTCGCGCATGGAATAGTAGCCACCAACGATAAGTATGATCATAGGTACTATGGCCGTCATAAAGATGGTGAACGTTAGCCTTGATCGAATACTTGTTTTCATAATGAGACTGATAAATACGGGTATGTTAATTTGATATCAGAAACAAATCGACACGTTTATTTAATTGAATCGTATTACAAAATTATAGACCAGTTCGTTCACAGAGCCTAACAATGTGCATTCAAGAATCATACAAGAATCACAGATTGAACCCTACTTCATCGTCAGTAAAACCATCGTCTGTAAAACCATCGTGAGAAGTACCATCGTTAACTAGACCATAAATCCTCTCAGAATTAAAAGTATGAATATCATATGTATATCGAGAAAGGTAAAAAATGTTGTCCTTATTTAGTGCCAGCACGGAAACCCGTGTTTTTAGCTCAAGTGGAGAAGAACTGATCAACTGATGTTCTCCTGCTTCAATTTAAACGCGATTGAAGGAAGTTGATAGGGACCGCCCGGTCTTTATTAGGTTGTATATTGATCGATTCTGACTGCGATTCAGCAGCCTTTCCTAACACTTAATCTTTAGTGAAAATCATGATGTACGCAATTGATTTGAGTGGGGCTAGGCCGCTTGGCGACAAGGTTCACGCGGCCACTTTCGTTTCAACTTCTCGCGCTCTTTTTGTGTCAGTATCGCACCGATACGTTGCAAGTTACGGGCTAATACACCCAGCGCAACATAACGCTTAAACCCATCAATACCATGGTCAGGACAACGATCGAGGCCGTGCTGCTCCAACGCGTTAATGGCGGACTCCACTGCTGAATGTTGACGGCGCACTTTCCTATATGCCGGGGCATTGGTTTTTACTTTTTCTTTTGAGGAAATGTGTCCTTTTTTTGGAAGCACTACCTGATCTAAGTGCTGGGTTAACCCCGTCTGGTTAGCGGGGGAATGAAAACCTTTATCAAAGCTGCATGAATTGAGTGAAGGGAAATTCTCTTGCGTTTGTATCACCATCGATATTGCAACATCAACATCCTGGGTTTTTTCCATCACTTGATGATGTAAAATAAATTGATATTGATCTTCCATGATACAGACCTTTAGGCCTAACTCAACTAAGACTCCTGCTTTACCTTTGCTTATCCATTCAGTGTGCGGCTGAAATATAGAATAGATCTTTTCCTTGGCTGAAATAACTTCATCCTTTAAAACACGCCGCTCTATTTGGCCCATTAGAAGTTCAGCATAATCTTGAAAACCGCCTACTTTTTCAAGCTCCTCCTGTAAATGTGACCATGCTTGCGGGGATAGATGTTGGCTTGTCTCTTCTAGGTGTCCAATGCTGCTTTGTACTTTTTCAAAATATTGACGCGCAAGTTGAAGATACCGTTTATGTGCCTTTTTCTTTTTCTCTTCGGCATTGGCTTGACGCGATCGATTGCTCTTTTGGGCTTTTCTCCAATGCGCTTTCAAACGCTTTAAGTTGTAAGCCGATTGCCGCCATCCCGTTATAGTGTGCAGTAGGCAAAGCTGCGTTGTTAGAAGAATGGATTTTCTCGTTGCATCCCATAACATGCCTGTATCTGTAGGATATTCGACGTGGGTCTCAACAACGAATGAGTCACAACGAGCTAAGAGCACATCATCGTCGTCTTTTTTTTTAACAAGGCCATGTCCTGCTTTTACGACAAGCACATTAATTTCCTGAAGCATCTCTTCAGTTAGTAACGCAACATTATCTCTTAAGGTTTGCAAACCATACAAATATTCATCTTGCCAACCGCCATGGCCTAGCATCGCACGAATCGTTTTATGTTCATTGGCTAAGTCATGGAGCCGATCATAATCGCAGTTTAAACCTAAGCGTAAAGTACCCAAAACCAGCAGCACCCATAAATCCATACCGGGGCGACCGTTCTCAAAATCGATCTCAACACCAATATGGTGTTGAAGCACATCAAAGACAGCGTCGCGTGTTGCTGGACAGCCATAGATAAATTGTAGGCCGCGAAGGATCTGGGGGATGTCATCTCGTGAACGTGAATTAAATTTAATCTCTTCGATTGGAGTGGCGCCTAATTCAAGTTGTGGATTAAATAACTGTCGCATGAGAAGCTCTTTTTACCGAAGTTTGAAGGGTGAAAATAGGAGTAACCTTTAAAACATGGGCTATTCTAACATCAGCTTTGTTCAATGCCTAAAGCTTCGCACGGCTTTATTCGCATAGGGTGTTATTTCTTATAGCTTTTTTTATTTATCGTGCCGGCACTAATTATGTGATGAAAATGCTTGGCATCGATGCCGGTGGTGCATCGCTTACGAACTACCAGTCTTCTAGTTATTATAGTCATCAAGAAAACGTACTTCAGCATTTAAAATGGATTACCTATGGCGAAAAGGAAAAAGACCTCCTCTTCGAGCAGGCTCAGCAGCAAGCTAGTCAGCAACAAAAACCCAGACAAATCTTCGAGAGTTTGGTGGACTACTGCTGGAAACATCGCATTACGCTACCTCAATTTACAGAACTATCGGAACATGTCACTGACAGCTATAACGAATTTGAAAACACTCTTCTTGATAAAATCACTTCACTTGCTTCTAGACACCAACTCGATACGCTAGACCATTTGATTGAGTATGATGGCAAAGACAGGCACCCTATTACACTGCTCAAAAAAATCAATCAATCCCTACAGCCTAGGGATATTTCTAGATCGGTCGTCACCACTCAAGAGGTGGGAGAATATTTCTTTGAGATAGAAACGATAATCGAAAACCTAGATCTCTCAAAGCAAGCTACCGAGTATTTTTCAACGTGGGTCCAAAAGGCGCGTATCTCGCAGTTAACCGGCTTAGCGGCTAAGACAAAAATATACTTATATTTAATGTCCTATGTTCGCCATCAATTTTATATTCGCCAAGACGCATTATGTCAAATCTTGTTGAAAACGGTTAAACAAGCCTCCAATAACATCATTAAGGAGCTCCACTCCAGTGACATTAAAACTAGAAGAGCACGAAACAAAGCGATTGCAGCATTGACTAAGTCAAGTAAAGACACCCGGCAATTAGTGCATGAAATCAAATTGGTTTCACAGCTAAACGATGTCACTCCCAGTGAAAAATATTACAAAATTGAGGCGTTACTAGCAGAATTTGATAACCGACAAACCAAAGAGGAACGTCGACTGGTTCAGGAACTAGAAGAGAAACTAAACAGCGTGGTGAGCGACGGTGATCTATACAAAACCATGGAACGACTATCTCGAAAATTACAACTGAGAGTCAGTGGTATTCTTCAGGTGCTTGAATTTAACGAAAAGGAATCAAACGTAGATATCATTGATGCGATCACCTACTTTCGTATGGTTAATGGTAAAGTGAGTGACAATGCGCCTACCTCATTCTTGACGGATGGTGAATATAAATTCGTGAACAAGGATGAGGCCTTTAATGTCAGTCTTTACAAATTTCTGTTATTTAAGCATGTTGCAGACGCGATTAAGTCGGGCGAGTTAAATCTTAGGTATTCATATCAATATCGCTCCATCAATGATTACTTGATTAACATGAATGAATGGCAACAGGACCGTGACAAATTACTGCGCGTTGCAGGTTTGGATA
>JAESQG010000420.1 GCA_016765265.1 Pseudomonadales bacterium
CAAGGCGATGCCTACTCTAGTAGTTCAGGATCAAAGCAAGCTGCAATCACACTGCAATTTGCTGATGTGGGACAGTGGACGCAACTGCTAAATGATCTGGGTGGCAACGCGGCCATAAAGGGGGTCCTCTTTAGCTCCCTCTTCGAGACGGATTTGAATGCACTTCACCACGGTCAACAAATTCTTGACTCTCAACATCAACTATTTGCTGGCAAGCTCAATTGTATTAAAGCCCTGCAACTACAAGCTTCTACTCAAAATCCCCGACTCTGGTTTATTTCTAAGGGAATGATGAATGTGGGTGTTGGTAACGAAACCATGGGGCCGCTGTCCAGTGGAGTTTCCGGCTTCGCTAAAGTAATGCAGATGGAACACCCAGAGCTGAATTCCGTTTTCATCGATATCGAGTCAATCACTAACGACGCTATGCTACAACATACCAGCCAGTCCATCATAAATGAAATGGCAGAGGCTGGTACTGAGAAAATGGTGGCTCTACGTCTAGGCAAACGTCATGTGCCTCGATTGAGCCGACTGGGAAATGCGGCCTCCAAGATGGAGATACCCGCAGCGCCCTATCGGTTGATTATTGAAAAGAAAGGTGTTTTTGATGACTTGAAATACGTTCAATTTGAACCCGTCCCGCTAACCGCCACTGAAGTAGCGGTTAAAGTACTGCGATCAGGCCTGAACTTCCGCGATGTAATGGGTGTACTCGATGTGTATCCCGGTGAGGCTGGCCCCTTAGGAGGAGAATGCATAGGTGAGATTATTCAATTGGGAAGCGATGTAAAAGATCTCTCTATAGGGGATAGGATACTCATCCCCCTGGGCATGGCTTGCATGAGTTCCCAGATGAACACCGAGAGTCAACTCGTCACCCGAATACCCAGAAACCTAACACTAAACGAAGCGGCCACTATTCCTGTGGCCTACACCACCGCGATGCATGGATTGGTGAATTTAGGCAAGTTGAAAAAAGGCGATCGGATTCTTATTCATGCCGGTGCTGGTGGCGTAGGTCTCGCTGCCATTTATATTGCGAAAAAACTCGGTGCCGAGATATTCGCAACAGCCAGTGAAAAGAAGAGACCCTTTCTGCGATCCATCGGCGTAGATCACGTTCTGGATTCCCGTTCACTTTCATTTGCTGATGATATCAAACGCATAACCAATAACGATGGCGTCGTCGTTGTACTCAACTCTCTTGCGGGTGAATTCATCCGGGCCAGTATGGGCTTGTTAAATAAGGGTGGTCGCTTTATCGAAATCGGTAAAGCCGATATCTGGTCACCAGAGCGAGTCACTGCATTTAGAGATGACATTACTTACGATAGCTTTGATCTAGTCACTTTGACCTTTACCGATCCACATTTGGTTAAGAAATTAATGGATGGCATAGTCAACGATTTAGAACAAGGTGTATTGAAACCTCTCCCCTACAAAGAGTTCCGACAATCAGAGGCCATAGACGCATTCCGCTATATGGCCCAAGGCAAGCATATCGGCAAAATCCTGATTAACCCGGAGCCTGAACCCCTCACTATTCGCACTGACAGCAGCTATCTGATTACCGGTGCGGGCGGTGGACTGGGTTTATTGTTTGCCGACTGGTTGATTTCCAAAGGCGCTAAAGAGTTAGTGCTAGTGGGACGTAAGGATATTCGGGAAACACAAGCCGATGCAGTGATAGCACTAGAGGAAAAAGGGGCTATCGTTCGATGCTTACGCGCTAACATGGGCGACGAGAAAGAGGTAGGCGCGTTATTTCAGACTATAGAAGAAACTTGCTTACCCTTAGCCGGCGTAATACACGCAGCCGGTGTACTGAACGACGGCTACATTATCAATCAAGATATGGATAGTTTTAACAAGGTGATGTCGCCCAAGCTGGCAGGTGCCTGGCTACTGCATCAACACACCAAGGATAAACAGCTCGATCTATTCGTCATGTTCTCTTCACTCTCTTCCCTCTTGGGTGCACCGGGACAATCTAACTATGCCGCAGCCAATGCCTTTTTGGACGGCTTGGCACATTATCGTCGCAGTCTGGATTTACCCGCAATCGCGGTCAACTGGGGACCGTGGGCAGAGGTGGGCATGGCAGCCAATACCACCGTGGAATCCTCTGCCAATAGTGGCGGCGTGCACTACCTAAAACCAGCAGAAGGTCTAGAACAGTTTGAACGAATACTGGCTTCTAATCCTATTCAACGAGGCGTTTTCCCCATAGACTGGCAGGCACTTGCTGCCAACATCCAAGGTGAACAGCCGGTTTTTTTAAGCAACCTTAATATTAAAGCCTCATCAGGTGTCGACGCCGATCTTAAGAAAATGGCCGATGAGTTTAGATCTGACCTCGCAGAGGTACCCATAGACGAACGAACCTCTTTGTTAATGGAAAAGATATGCGAGCAGTTAAAGCGAGTAATGGGGCTGGAGGAAGATGAGGACATCGATCCTACCCAACCCCTGCAAGAATTAGGACTGGATTCTCTCATGGCCGTGGAACTGCGTAATATCCTTTGCGCCTTGGTGGGGAAACAACTACCCGCTACGTTAATGTTTAAATATCCCACTGTGTCCCAACTTAGCGAGTTCCTGATTGCAGACATGTTCCCTGACTCAGACGATGACTTAACTGAAGACATAGCTGAAAACATGGCTAATGACGTCGAAAATGAAGAAAGCATAGCCAGCGGTGATCTATCAGCAGAGCCCGAAGAGGATCTAGACGAATCCCTAGGAGAGCTATCCCAAGATGAACTAGAAAAAATGCTGTCGGAAGAATTAGACAATTTATGAAGACTAGCGACACTGACAATAAAAAGCTAAACCAACAGTCAACGGCGAAGGCGCTACTTGAACGCTCGATTAGGGAAATAAAAAATCTTAAACAAAAGTTAAAAGAGCATGACCTAAAGATAAAAGAACTTGACCTAAAGATTGTAGAACTTGAACTGGGTAAAAATGGCCCCATCGCCATTGTCGGTATCGGATGCCGGTATCCCGGCGGGATAATAGACCCCGACTCTTTTTGGGAGTCTTTGAAAGAGGCCAAGAATGGTATCACTGAACTCAGTAATGAACGCTGGGATATGGATGTATTTTACGACCCCAAGCCGCAGACACCTGGAAAGATGTATACCAAGGCAGCTGGCATTATTGATGACCCGGAATATTTTGACGCTGACTTTTTTGGTATCTCTCCCAGAGAAGCAGAGACCATGGACCCTCAGCATAGACTACTGTTAGAGACGGCCTACGAAGCGATGGAAAATGCCGGGTATGCCTCTGCATCACTAAGCGGTACTCGAACCGGTGTCTTTATTGGCATAGCATCATCGGACTACGCCCACCTCGCCAGTCGATTTGGAGAGCCCGAACAAATAGAACCCTGGAATGGAACGGGAAACGCCTTTAGCGCAGCCGCGGGACGAATCTCGTATCTCTACAATTTGAAAGGCCCTAGCATCGCTGTTGACACCGCCTGCTCATCTTCGCTCGTCGCATTACATTACGCCTGCCAGAGTTTACGTAGCCACGAGTCTGACTGCGCGCTGGTAGGCGGGGTAAGCCTACTACTGAACCCCGGCGCATCCATCATTTTTTCTGGCGCAGGGATGTTGTCAAAATCAGGAGCCTGTCGCACCTTTTCTGATGATGCCGATGGCTATGTTCGCTCCGAAGGTGCAGGGATGGTAATGATCAAGCGCTTGGCGGATGCGGAAAAAGCCGGTGACAATATCTTGGCCGTTATTCGTGGCTCGGCGGTGAATCAAGACGGCAAAAGCCAGGGCCTCACAGCACCCAATGAAACAGCCCAAATAGACGTGATCAATGCGGCATTAATAGATGCCAACATAAAATCCGAAGAAGTGGGCTATATCGAGGCCCACGGGACTGGCACCCCTTTGGGTGATCCCATCGAAATCGCGGCTATTCAACATTCATATGGACGCAACCGTGACGCGCCCCCGCTAGTCGTAGGCACCGTTAAAACAAATCTAGGTCATACTGAAGCTGCCGCGGGCGTCGCCGGACTCATTAAATTAACCCTAGCGCTAAAGAAGGGTCAAATTCCTGCACAACTGCATTTTAAACAACCCAACTCCCATATTGATTGGCAAGACGGTTCTATCGTCATCCCTACAGAATTAACCCACTGGCCTCTTTCAGCAAAGTTACAGACTCAGCCGGATACGCGAAAAGGTGGCCTTAGCTCATTTGGATTTACCGGTACAAATGCCCATATCATTTTGGAATCCTACCCAAGAATCCCTGATCATAAAAGTACACCGGAAGAATATTCACAAGACATTATTTCTCAAGACTTTATTTCTCAAGATAAGGACAATCATCAGCTTGTTGCCCTCTCGGCAAAAACACCAAAGGCCCTTGATGAATTGGTAGATCGTTACCAGCTTTTAATGGGAAAGACCATGGGAGAGACAGACGAGCCCACCGACCTAGAATTACTCAGCTACAGTACGCTGGTAGGGAGAGATCATCACAAGTATCGCTTAACTTTTACCGTCGACTCTGACCAACAGTGGCGAGACTATATTAATCGTTACAATCAGCATGAAAGCACTCCTCATTTCGAAGGCCATAAAACAAAATCCGCCTTGAAAATCGCTTTCCTTTTCCCCGGTCAAGGCAGCCAATACCAGGGGATGGGCAAAGGTCTATACCAACGTTTTTCGGCCTTTAGAGAAATCATAGAGTATTGCGAATTACAACTGGCAGAGCTGTGTGATATTTCCCTAAAGAATCTATTGTGGGGAGATGAATCTAGCCAGTTAAACCAAACACACTATACCC
>JAESQG010000421.1 GCA_016765265.1 Pseudomonadales bacterium
AATCGTAATTAATGATTATAGAAACAAGTAGCACACTTGCCAGTTTAGAAAAAATGTATTTGACGGGATAGAACGAGGCAAATCACTAAGATCGATCATTGGGATAAGTATAGGCCTGAAATATCTAATCGGCCGGAGCTGGTATCATCGAATAAACCACAAAGTTAAATGCCAAGGTTCAGGATAACGTGGTAGCACATATTACAATCAATAAGATTTAATATGTAAGTGATACTTTAAATCACTTTATATTCAGATGTTTAAACTTGTTATGTTAAAACATGAAATCGGCAAGAATTTATTGAGAAGACGGATCTTAAAGTGTATGAGTCCGGAACTTAAAAATGAGCCTTAATACCCACAGTCGCACTATTGACCCAACCATTGTCAAGAACATCACTCACTGACATAAGTTCAGCAGTAACACCAAGGGCTTCGAACCCTCGCCATTCCATACCGAAAGTAAACATGGGGACAGTGCCACTATCAAAATCATTGCTAGTGGCGCCAGATATAAGCGCGTCGGTAGAGTATCTATAGGCCGCTATTCGGCCTGTGAATGTGATGTTGTATTTTTCCACTGGCAAGCTAGTTCCTGCCAAAGCCACGAAAAAACCACCAATCTCAGCTTCAGTATTAGTTATGTTTTCCACTTCAAATGTACCAAGACCCATATAGCCTGCTTCGGCATAGACTCGGTAACTAATTTCTCTGCCAATATAAACGAAAGACGAGGTACCATCCTCATATCCGCTTATTCTGGCCATCGAGACTCCACCCGCTACCCCCGCATGCCAAGGTGCGCTAACGAGTGTTTTCCAAAAGCCTTTTCCTTGATCCCACATCTCACCACTCCAGATATCGCGAGCAGTAGTGACTGATGAAGATAGAAGTAGGGTAACTGTTAGCAGCGACAGGTATGTGTGCTTCAGGCGCATGTTTAACCTCGTACAATCCTAGGGTTTTCACCTAATTGGAGTAATATTGGGGTGAATAATCAAGTAACTAACTTTAGTCTAGTAGAGATAGGCTGACTTATTTGAAAAAATTAGGCAGGGCTCTTTCCTATTCTCAAAGCGGATTAAATGGCAAAGCCTTAATTAGCCGATTTTATGGGCCGTTTCCTTAGATAGTTGATAACTCAATATTAGCGGATGAATTACTTCCGAATAAGGTGATGGCGTATTAGGTTAGATAATCGAGGAGATGGCTCTCGGGCCGGTCTATATATTAGGGCTATTTTGCCAATAAATTGCACAAGCTCGGCTTTGCTCTGTTGACAGATTTCGTCGGCCAATAGGACTCGATCTTTTTTCTCTAGCAGGTGTATTTTAACTTTTATTAACTCATGATCCTCTAATCGAAGATCAATTTCCTTCAAAACGCCCTCATTGAGGCCTTGTTCCGATACAATAGCGGTTGGCTTTAATTGATGGCCTATAGATCGGAATCGTTTCTTTTGTTGCGTGGATAACGTCATTATTGAAGGTGCTCAGTGGAGATTGATAGTGGGGTTTAGCGCGAGCGGCCATTCTAACGGCTTTGTATTGTATGTGAAATAGACAAATTGAATATAGTTAAGCAAAAAATACCAGGTATCGCCACTTGGTGGATACTAAGAAATAATATTTTGATAAATAGGGTTTTAGTCAATAGCGCTAGACGAAATTATGACGAGATCAAAAACGAGTAAAGGCTGGTTGAAAGAACATTTTGATGATGCTTGGGTAAAAAAAGCACAAGAAGAGGGTTATCGGTCGCGCGCGAGCTATAAGCTTCTGGAGATTCAGGACAAAGATAAATTGATTAGACCGGGTATGCGAGTCGTGGATTTGGGCGCTGCACCTGGAGGCTGGTCTCAAGTGGCCACCAAGCTGGTGGGATTAAAAGGTAAGATCATTGCCACTGATATCTTGCCCATGGACTCCATCGAAGATGTCGAAATTATTCGGGGAGATTTTACAGAAGAGGCAGTGTTAGACAACATACTGCATGCTGTAGGAAGTGCTAAGGTGGACCTTGTAATTTCAGATATGGCCCCCAATATCAGTGGGATGAGTGCGGTGGATCAGCCGAAGGCGATGTACTTAGCCGATTTGGCGCTGGATTTTGCCCGAAAAGTGCTGGTTCCGGAGGGGGTTTTCCTGACAAAAGTTTTTCAGGGTGAGGGGATTGAGCTTTATCGATCGGAGATAAAGCAATGTTTCACACAGCTCATCGCTCGAAAACCCGCAGCATCTCGACCTCGATCCAAGGAATTGTATTTAATAGGAAAAGGATTTAAAGGGGACTAAAAATACGTATTGTAGGTCGTTTGAATTACAAGCAGCTGGCGAAATAGCAAGGTATAGTTGTATCTGGAGCAGAAAACAAACAAATCACATTATTTGTTGTTAAGCACTATACTCAGAAATAATAGCGACGCTCTATATTGTATTTGTGGGTCGAACAGCGCAAGCTGAACTAATTAGCATAAGATGATTTTGACATTATATTGAAAGTAAATGGCTTGATTAATAAGAGGATAAAGCCTTGAATGACATGGCGAAGAACCTAATTTTATGGATTATTATAGCGGTTGTTTTGATGACCGTTTTCACCAATTTTAGCGAACAGAGCGGCCCTGAGCGACTGCAATATTCCACCTTTATTGATGAGGTTGAAGCGGGTCAGGTACGTAAAGTAATTGTAGAAGGTTTTAATATTATTGGCGAACGGGTCAATGGTGAGATTTTTGAAACGGTTCGGCCTGCTTTGCAAGATCCAAAATTAGTGGATCAGTTGCTGGAAAATAATGTTGCCATTGAAGGGCGACAGCCGGAGAAACAAAGCTTGTGGGCACAATTGCTCGTGGCATGTTTTCCTATTCTTCTTATCGTCGCCATCTTTATGTTTTTCATGCGTCAGATGCAGGGTGGTGCTGGTGGTGGCCGTGGCGGTCCCATGACTTTTGGTAAAAGTCGCGCTCGCCTGTTAGGCGAAGATCAAATTAAAACTACCTTTGGTGATGTGGCAGGGGTGGAAGAAGCCAAAGAAGAAGTGCAAGAGTTGGTGGAATTCCTGCGTGATCCCAGTAAATTTCAGCGTTTAGGTGGCAAGATTCCGCGTGGCGTGTTGTTGGTGGGGGCTCCTGGTACTGGTAAAACGTTGTTGGCGAAGGCGATAGCGGGTGAAGCAAAGGTACCCTTCTTCACAATTTCTGGATCGGATTTTGTTGAGATGTTTGTTGGTGTGGGTGCGTCGCGCGTACGAGATATGTTTGAGCAAGCTAAGAAGCAAGCACCGTGCATTATTTTTATTGACGAGATTGATGCAGTGGGTCGTTCTAGAGGGGCGGGCCTCGGCGGTGGCCATGATGAGAGAGAGCAAACGTTAAACCAGTTATTGGTGGAAATGGATGGCTTTGAACCGAACGATGGCATAATCGTTATAGCAGCAACTAACCGTCCTGATGTACTAGATTCCGCATTATTGCGTCCAGGCCGATTTGACCGACAAGTGACAGTGCCCTTGCCTGATATTCGAGGTAGAGAGCAAATCCTTAAAGTGCATATGCGCAAAGTGCCCTTAGGCGATGACGTGGAGCCTGGAAATATTGCCCGTGGTACGCCTGGTTTTTCGGGTGCGGATTTAGCAAACCTAGTGAATGAAGCAGCCTTGTATGCCGCAAAAGGAAACAAGCGCGTGGTAGAAATGGAAGAGTTTGAGAAGGCGAAAGATAAAATTCTGATGGGGGCAGAACGCAAGTCCATGGTTATGTCAGAAAAGGAGAAGTTAAATACCGCGTATCATGAGGCTGGTCATGCCATTGTGGGACGTTTAGTTCCGGAACATGATCCGGTGTATAAGGTCAGTATTATTCCGCGGGGCCGAGCGTTGGGCGTAACACAGTTTTTGCCTGAAGAAGACCGTCACAGTATTTGTAAGCGAGCGTTAGAGAGTCAAATTTGTAGTTTGTTCGGAGGTAGAGTTGCTGAGGAAGTGACTCTTGGTGAAGGCGGTGTCACTACCGGAGCGTCAAACGATATTATGAGGGCAACGCAGATCGCGCGCAGTATGGTTACTAAGTGGGGGCTTTCAGAAAAAATGGGTCCGCTGTTGTATGAGGAAGACGAAGGCGAGGTTTTTCTTGGGCGATCAGTGACTCAAACTAAAAGCATTTCTGCTGAAACTGCTAATGATATTGATGGAGAAGTTCGAGTTATCATTGACGAGTGCTACGATATAGCCAAGAAAATCATTGGTGAACATCGTGATCTGTTAGACGCGATGGCTAAGGCCTTAATGGAATACGAGACTATTGATGCTAGCCAAATTGACGACATTATGGCTGGGAAAGCCCCGCAGCCGCCCGCTGGCTGGAATGATGGAGATTCTTCGGGAGGCAGTTCGGTTACAACAGATGACAATGAGTCTGACAAAGAGTCTGACAAAGAGAAGTCTAAAAAACCTGCAAAGGGTTCTATTGGAGGCCCTGCTGATAGTCTTCACTAACGAAAAAGTACACAAGCATGGATAAGCAAAATGAAACCGCTACAGTCTCCGACTGCAGCGGTTTTTCTTATTTTAAAAGGCTGTTTGATCTAACTGAGCCCGCTGTAATGGGGGTGTTGAATGTGACGCCAGATTCTTTTTCTGATGGTGGTCGGCATCTCGCTATTGATTCCGCCGTGGGAAGAGGGTTGGAAATGGCTGAGCAGGGTGCAATATTTATTGATGTGGGCGGAGAGTCGACTCGGCCAGGTGCGGCTCCTGTTGCTACCGATGAGGAGTTGGCTCGTGTCATCCCCGTGATTGAGGCATTGAAACGGCAAACCACAGCACTTATTTCAATTGACACGAGCTCAGCGAAAGTAATGGAGGAAGCTTATTCTTCAGGTGCAGACTTGATTAACGATGTACGGGCATTGCGGCAACATGAAGCACTGGAAGTCTGTGCAAAATTACCGATTCCGGTGTGCCTTATGCACATGCAGGGTGAGCCTGGTAGCATGCAAGATAATCCGTCTTATGAAAATGTGACGAATCAAGTCCTCTATTACTTAAAAGAGAGAATAAAAGTTTGTGAACGCGCAGGGATAAACAAGAATAGACTGATCATTGATCCGGGCTTCGGGTTTGGCAAATCTTTGGCGCATAACTTATCCTTATTAAAAAATTTGCGAGAGTTCAAGCAGATTGGGGTACCGCTGTTAGTGGGAATGTCGCGCAAGAGAATGATTGGGGAAGTTTTAGAAAAACCTGTTGAACAACGGATGGTCGGTAGTGTTGCTGTAGCCGTTATTGCCGCCATGAATGGAGCCAGTATTATTCGAGTTCACGATGTGGCTGAAACGGTAGAAGCGATTAAAATGACACAAGCGGTGATAGAGGCTAAATAAATCATGGGCAAGAAATTTTTTGGAACAGATGGAATTCGGGGTAAAGTGGGTGAGCATCCCATAACTCCTGAGTTTATGATGAAGTTGGGTTGGGCTGCAGGAAAAGTCTTTTCTGATGCCGGCCAGTCCACAATTCTAATCGGCAAGGACACGCGAATATCGGGCTATATGTTCGAATC
>JAESQG010000422.1 GCA_016765265.1 Pseudomonadales bacterium
ATTGTAGTGCCTAATTGCAAGTGCTAATCTTAATTAAATCAAATACTTAGATGAAAAAGGGAGTGAAGTCAGGAGATGATGACTTATATTGTCTTTTTTAATCGGAAAGAAATATCCTGATTCAGTATAAAACAAACAGTGGTTTTCATTATTCGCAGTTAATCAATTCCGTTTTCAAGCATTCCAGTGCACCTATCATTTCTAATGAAGAAAAATCTGGTGCCTGAATCTCAAAATCAGTTTCGTTATTTCTCAAAACAACAGCCGCAATAGAGGTCAAAGTACCTGCTTTCGCCTCCTGCATTAAAGTTTCTAGCATATCAATTAGTTCAGAGTTGGGTTTGCTAATGCCAATAACCTCGCCCATGGTTCAGCCCTCCGCGTAGATTTAGAGTGATGTTTATATAATAAATAGCTAATAAAAAGCCGTATTACAGACTAAGAATATCAAGATCCGATTGTTCAAAATTCGATATCATGTGATCTATTCTATCAGATAGAAAGGGGGAATGATGTAGTATGTATTGTGTGCTATTTGTACATAACTTAGAGTTAAGGTGACTTTATCTTAGGATTACAACTCGATTGTACTTAGACTTTAAGTACAATCGAGAAATTGCACTTATATTATTGATTTTAAAGCTTATATTGAGTCATTAGCTAATTTATTTTCGTAAAACAAAAATATAGTCCTTTTGGCGTTCCGCGTAGCCAAATCTTAGGGGAAAACGAGTGTTGAATTTAGGTATTATTCGAGGCTGTTTATGGGGCAAAGCTTAGGGGAATCTTAACCATAATAGTGCCGAGAATATAGTGGATGCTATTCTTTTACTTCGACACCAAAGGTATTGGCCACCACTAGACGGCATGCGGCTTCTAGAGGGTTTTCACCATAGAAACTGGATTTTGTTGTGGATGCAAGCCATTCATCAGCCAGCATTTGTACACGAATTTGGTAAGTTGTAGTCAAATCGTATAACAGTGGCTTATCGGTGGAGAATTGAAACTTACCCTTAGCGTAACCCTCGTCGAATTCCTTCCGAGTTCCCGCCTTGCCCGTTACTCTACAAGCATGTTGGTGCATCCAATAATCAAGTTCTTTGCCAGTTAAGTCTGCTACTTTCATGGGAGTATTCCATTTAAATTTCTTTAAACGGCGCAATGTAGAGAATATTAGGGGTGAAAGTCAACTGTTAGATTTTTCTAAAGCCATTGAGAGAAAGATTTAGGGATGGCCGATAGGCAGAGTTCAAAGGTTTTTCAGCTGCTCTCCCCGTTGGTTCATCATATCTTGTACTGCCCTCGCATTATTGATGAGCTCGGGTATTTTGTCCAAAGGTACGGTTGTGGGAAATAAGCTCGAACCCATATTATCCAAAGGGTTCGCTGGTGGTTTTATTACGTTGCTGGTAGCTCCCGGCGTAGTACGGCCCAAAGCGAGATCTATTTTATCTTTTGACAATGATTGGATAATGTTGGCATCAGGATAGACATCGACTGGCTCGTTTTCGACGTCAGCGGGGGGAGCTGTTTGAGAAAACTGCCATACTCCATTTTTATCTTTCCACTTATAGAATCGTTGTTTCCCCACCATTTGATTCGTACTACCCGCAATTCCTGAGAGATTACCAGCGCCGGGGATATTAGATGTGTCAAAGGAAGGCATTAAATTGCTCAGATTCACCAGTGGCTGCCCACTGGGGCCTTTCATTACAAAAGGGCCTGCCATAGCTAATACAACAGAAAAGATCATAAATTTGACGAAAATCTTCACTATGGTTTACCTCATATAGGCAAAAAGTAATTGAGTGATGTTATGACTATAGCTTAATCAATTATAAATGCTCCGCCGAGAAATTTATCTCTTCAATATAAAGCTCGTTCGATGACAGACGTAATATTTTAGGTAATAAATCAGAATGTCTCGCTTAAGGTTGACCTTGGTCGGTATTTTTCAAGATAATGGCATCGAATTATTAATTAATTTAGCTGATTTAGACTTAAGTTTCTTTCGTTATAGGTTTATTCAGTCTAATGGGGAATACGATATGCCTTCGTTCGATGTAGTGTCTGAATTTGAAAAACAAGAGCTCACTAATGCGATTAATCAGGCAAACCGTGAATTAGAAACTCGTTTCGATTTTAAAAAGATTAAGGCGAAATTCGAGCTAGATGAATGTAATGTGGTGATGCGTGCTGAAGTTGATTTTCAATTAAAGCAAATGCAGGATATTTTGGAGAGTAAATTAGTTAAGCGTGGTATTGATATTATGTGTATGGACGTGGGCGAAGTGGAGTCCAATGTAGCCGAGGCTCGGGTTACTGTATCTATGCGCCAGGGCCTAGACAAAGACATAGCCAAAAAAGTAGTTAAGTTGATTAAAGAAAGCAAAACCAAAGTGCAGTCTGCAATACAAGGCGAGAAAGTACGTGTTACCGGGAAGAAGCGAGATGACCTACAAAAGCCGATCTCGTTATTAAAAGAAGCTGATTTTAATATACCATTACAATTCAATAACTTTAGAGACTAATAAGCCTCTATATCCGTTTTACTTTCATTTGGGTTTGTACTTATTTAGATAAAGCTTATTTAGATTAAGTTTTTTTAAATAAAGAAATAGTGCAAAACTATCCCTAGGAAAATGACAATACCGACCCAGTTGTTATTGAGAAATGCTTTGAAGCATTGTTCTTTGTCACGATCCTTTATTAAATATTGCTGATAAAGGAATAATCCAGCAGCAGCGAGCAAACCCAGATAAAACCAAAAACTTAATTGTAGTTGATGGCCTAAGAGCAGGAGTGGGATTAGCGCTGCAACCTGTAGCAAACCAATAATGATTTTGTCTGCGTCACCAAAAAGAATAGCGGTTGATTTGATGCCAGCCTTAATATCATCCTCTCGATCTACCATGGCATAGATGGTGTCATAGGCCACTATCCATAGCAGTGTACTGGCATAAAGTAGCCAAACCGCCTTAGAAAGGCTGTTAGTTTGAGCAGCGAAGGCCATGGGAATGGACCAAGCAAATGTGGCGCCGAGTACTACCTGAGGTAAGTAGGTATAGCGCTTCATGAAGGGATATATGGCCGCTAAGGCCACGGCACCAAAGGAAAGCAAGATGGTGAAAAAATTGGTGAAAAGAACTAGCACGAAAGCCAAACTGGTAGTCATTACCGCAAAAATCAAAGCTTCCTTAGAGCTGACTTTGCCTGTGGCAAGGGGGCGGTTTCTGGTGCGCTCTACTTGTCCATCAAGATTTCGGTCTGCGTAGTCATTCACGATGCATCCTGCGGTTCGCATGAGTACAACACCCAAGACGAAAATAATCAGCAAGTGCAATTGTGGAAACCCTTGCGCGGCTATCCATAGCGCCCATAAGGTTGGCCATAGTAGTAACAAGATTCCAATGGGTTTGTCTAATCGAGCAAGTTGGATAAAATAGGGCAGTTTTTCTTTAAAATAATTTATAGCTGCCATTCTCGCGTTATTGGGTTGTCCGTTGTTTTTTTCTGAACTGTTATGGGGTGACATAGCGGTCATTGTATCTCGTATAAGGGGTTTAGCAAATGAGTCGCCGATTCACTGGGTGTTTAACGGGTTTGGTGCTCCACTTTCGCCCCATACAGCTTCTGCGCTGTTTTTCGAAAGGCTAACGGTAAATTCTGCCATTGGATTTTATTCCTTATACATCGTTGTGTTGCTGGAAAGCGCGTATTGCGCTTGCACAAATCTTTGTTATGCTTTGCCGCCATATTCTAGGTTTTTACCCCATTGCCACCTTAACCTTACTGCACTTAGAAGTAAGTAAGGTATTAGCACTAAACGTCTTACCATCGAG
>JAESQG010000423.1 GCA_016765265.1 Pseudomonadales bacterium
GGCGGCGGCGTCATCTTACCTAGTGAAATTAAAATGCTGCAGGACTATGGTGTCACCCGCCTCTACTCACCCGATGATGGTCGAGAACTGGGTTTGCAAGGCATGATTGATGATATGCTTGAGCGCTGCGATTACGCCAAAGGTCGCGATGCAACTACTGCTGATATTACCCAGTTAACTCAGCGCAATCCTCTCTCCATAGCCCGGCTAATTTCAGCCGCTGAAAATGAACCAGAACAATCTCAACAATTGTTATCCGACATACACAAACTTGCCGAACAAAGTGATACCCCCGTACTGGGTATCACGGGCACCGGTGGCGCGGGTAAATCCTCTTTAGTAGACGAACTGATTCGTCGCTTTCTCCTGGACACTGAAGATCGTACCATTGCCATTGTTTCCGTTGACCCGTCAAAGCGTAAAACCGGCGGCGCTCTGCTAGGCGACCGGATCCGCATGAATGCCATTGACAGTGATCGCGTTTACATGCGCTCCTTAGCCACGCGACAATCTAATCTTGCACTGTCTGTCCATGTAAAAGAGGCATTACAAATATTAAAGGCAGCGCAGTTTGATCTTATTATTTTAGAAACCTCAGGCATTGGACAATCAGACACTGAAATAGAAGAACATTCAGACGTAAGCCTCTACGTCATGACACCAGAATATGGCGCAGCGACTCAACTCGAAAAAATTGATATGCTGGATTTTGCTGACATAATCGCGATCAACAAATCTGACAAACGGGGAGCAGAAGACGCTCTTCGCGATGTAATCAAACAATACAAACGCAATCATGAACTGTTTGAAGCCAGCGATGACGAAGTTCCCGTCTACGGTACTATTGCCTCTCAATTTAATGACAGAGGAATGACCGCACTCTACAACAAAATAACAACAACTCTGTCAGAAAAAACAAAGATTAAAATGACCCCCGGCTTACCGTTGGAAGGAACCGCTACCGGAAAAAGCAGTGTCTTACCCGCTCGTCGTATACGTTACTTATCGGAGATCGCAGAAAACAATCGCAACTACGATCAATGGGTGGAAAAACAAAGCACAGTGGCTCAGAGACTTTATGGCATCCAACAAACCATAGACTCTGTTGTGGACCTAAATTCAGTTGGAAGCCTAAATTCAGTTGGAAGCCTAGCCTCAGAACAAACCCTCAGCGATAACAAAGCCCTGCTTGAGCAACTCCACGCACTTTACAAGCAAGTAGAATTGGATCTAGACCCGAAAAATAAACAGATCATTGAAACCTGGCCTGAAAAAGTAAAGCGTTACAAAGATCCACTCTTTACATTTTCCGTTAGAGATAAAGAAATCTCCATCGAAACACATTCTAAGTCTCTATCAAATTCGCAAATCCCCAAAATATCACTACCCAAATACCAAGCCTGGGGGGATTTACTGAAGTGGAATTTACAAGAAAACGTCCCCGGTGAATTTCCCTATACCGCCGGACTATTCAATTTCAAGCGAGAGGGAGAAGACCCGACGCGAATGTTTGCTGGCGAAGGTGGACCTGGGCGCACAAACCGTCGTTTCCACTACGTCTCTCTCGGCATGCCTGCCAAGCGTTTGTCCACGGCCTTTGATTCGGTCACACTTTACGGTAACGATCCAGGTCTGCGTCCCGATATTTTGGGGAAAATTGGCAACGCAGGTGTCTCAATTTGTTGCCTCGACGATGCCAAAAAACTGTATTCTGGCTTCAATCTTGCGGACCCAAAAACATCGGTCTCCATGACGATTAATGGTCCCGCCCCTATAATGCTAGGCTTTTTCCTCAACGCGGCAATCGACCAGCAATGTGAACTCTACATTAAAGAACACAATTTACAATCTGAAGTCGAAAACAAGATTGCCGCCATCTACACAACTAAAGCGGTAGTAAGACCCAAATACCAAGGAGAACTACCCGAAGGCAATGACGGATTAGGATTAATGTTGTTAGGCGTGACCGGCGATAAAGTGCTGCCCCTAGACACCTACAATACTATTAAAGAGCAAACACTCAAGCAGGTTCGAGGCACTGTTCAAGCCGACATCTTAAAAGAAGATCAAGCTCAAAATACTTGCATATTTTCAACTGAATTCGCCATGCGATTGATGGGGGACGTTCAAGAATATTTTATCGACAACGGCATTCGGAATTTTTATTCCGTCTCAATCTCGGGATATCATATAGCGGAAGCAGGAGCAAACCCGATCACCCAACTCGCCCTGACCTTGGCCAACGGTTTTACCTTCGTCGAGTATTATCTTAGCCGAGGCTTGGATATTAATGAATTCGGCCCCAACTTATCGTTTTTCTTCTCTAATGGTATCGACCCAGAATACGCTGTTATTGGTCGAGTTGCTCGGCGCATTTGGTCTAAGGCGATGAAGCACAAATACAACGCCAATGATCGCTCGCAAATGCTGAAGTATCATATTCAAACTTCTGGCCGCTCTCTTCATGCCCAAGAGATTGACTTCAACGATATCCGCACCACCTTACAGGCACTCTATGCGATTTACGACAACTGTAATTCGCTACACACTAACGCCTACGATGAAGCCATCACAACGCCTACAGAAGACAGTGTTCGCCGAGCCATGGCCATACAACTTATTATCAATCGGGAATTGGGACTCGCTAAAAACGAAAACCCGATTCAAGGTGCTTTTATAATAGAAGAGTTAACGGAATTGGTAGAAACAGCAGTGCTGGTTGAATTCGATCGCATCACTGAGCGCGGTGGCGTATTGGGTGCCATGGAGACCATGTATCAACGCAGCAAAATACAAGAAGAAAGCATGTATTATGAACATTTAAAGCACACCGGTGAATATCCAATTATCGGCGTCAATACCTTCTTAAGTGCGAAAGGGTCACCCACCATCATCCCGGAAGAAGTCATTCGTGCTACAGAGGAAGAAAAAAATTATCAAATCAGCATGCTCGCCGAATTAAAACAAGGGAACCAACAAGCAGTGGCTGAGCATATCAAACAATTACAAGCCGCGGCTGTTAATCAAGAAAATGTATTTGCCGTAATGATAGAGGCCTGCAAAGTCAGCTCTATGGGCCAAATCATTAATGCCTTATTTGAAGTTGGCGGCCAATATCGACGTAATATGTAGAGGGGGATATTTATAAATGAGCACTTTCAAAGCATTTCGGATTCATAACAATCCATCGGAAAACGGTAAAAGCACCATTACTGCGGGTTTCGAGCAGCTGAGCATTAACGATCTCACCGAAGGCGAAGTCGTCATCAAAGTTTCCTATTCAGACATCAATTATAAGGACGCTTTAGCGGCCACTGGGGAAGCGAGAATCCTCCGCCACTATCCGTTGGTCAGTGGCATAGACTTGTCTGGTGTTGTCGAAAGCAGCCTCGATGAACGCTTTAAGGCAGGCGATAAGGTGTTGGTTTGCGGCGCGCAATTATCTGAAATTTATGACGGTGGTTATGCTGAATACGCACGCATGAAAGCCGACTCCGTTGTACCATTACCTGCGGGCATTAGCCTGCGTGATGCCATGGCACTCGGTACGGCAGGATACACCGCGGCCATTGCAGTACAACGCATGGAAGATAACGGAC
>JAESQG010000424.1 GCA_016765265.1 Pseudomonadales bacterium
AACCCTTTATTCGATATTTGCTAGGCATCTTAGCCACAAATTCTAAAAACCGATGATCAAGAAAGGGTACTCTTAGCTCTAGGGATGCGGCCATACTCATGCGGTCAGCCTTTATTAACAAGTCATCAACTAACCATGATTTTACATCCACATATTGCATTTTCGTTTGAAGGTCCTCATCCCTTGTATAATTATAATAAGGAGCCAGTGCGTCGAAAATGGTATATTGTTCGCATTCGGACTTAAACTCATCCGTGTAGAGTCGTTTTTTTTGCTTCTCATCATAAAACGAAACACCAGAATAACTCGCCTCAAGTTCAACTTCACTCAAATCAGCGTATTTGGCCCATTTGTTTCCAAACTTTCGTAACAGCGGGTTAAATATTAGTTTCCGCAATATCGATGGTACTTTTTTGTAGTGATCCACCACCTGCATATATTTGTAAATGGGGTACCCACCGAAAACCTCATCTGCGCCTTCACCTGAAAGAACCACGGTGACATGAGGCTTAGTTTGCTTTGCAATATAATAAAGAGATAGGGCGGCAGCTTCAGTAACCGGTTCATCCATATGACGAATATAGTCTGGCAGGAAGGCCCTGAAATCATCTGCGGACATGAAATACTCGTGATGATCGGTACCGAACTTCTCCGATACCTGTCGAGCATATTGGGTTTCGTTAAAGTCTTTTCCGTAATTCCATGCAACGGAAAAGGTTTTTATATCCTTGACACCCAGCTTATGCATCATCGCGACCACGGCTGAAGAATCAATTCCGCCACTGAGAAAAACCCCCAATGGAACATCACTACGCAATTGCAACCGAACAGCATCTTCTAGAAGTTCTCGCGACTTCTCTACATAGTACTTTTCACCTTTATCCTCATATTTGTCAAATTCCATATCCCAATATTGCTCTATACAAACTTCACCATTCTTAATCAGAAGGTAATGAGCTGGCGGTAGTTTAAATATGTTTTTGAATATAGTATCACTGGTAGGACAGTAGCCTACACTCATATAACTATCGACGATCCGTCGGTTAACTTCAGGCTTGACGCCATCAACTTTTAGCAAAGATTTTATTTCGGAGCCGAAAGCGATACCGTCATCGGTAATGGTGTAATAAAGCGGTTTAATTCCAATACGATCTCTCACCAACAATAACTGATTTTGTTCCTTATCCCAAATCGCATAGGCGTACATGCCGTTAAGGGGCTGCAAACTATCTAATCCGTGTTTCCGGTACATTTGCATCAACACTTCTGTATCAGAGGTAGTATTGAATTCAACACCTTCTTTCAATAATTCATTTTTCATTTCTACGTAGTTATATACTTCACCGTTGTAGCATATAACAACATTATAATCAGCGCTCACCATAGGTTGATTGGAACGTTCGGAGGTATCAATTATGGTTAATCGACGATGCCCAAACCCCAAAGCTCCGTCGATATACTCTCCGCTACCGTCAGGCCCCCGATATTCAATAACGGAGCACATCGATTCTATTTCTTGTTGATTGACCTCTGCGCCCGTCTTATATCGATATATGCCGACAATTCCGCACATGGATTTGACCCTGTATAATTACTAAAAATGTAACTAACGCTTTAAAGGATGTGGTATTTTATAATCTCGGTAGCCATTGGGGTTTCCACTCTTCCCGTCTTCCGCTGCCCTAACTATATTATACGCCTCTCTGGCCGTTACGTAATGCAGTCGGTACTTTTTACCATCGTTATATTTTGATTCAAAATAGGAAAACATCTTATCCGTGGCTGGGCCCACCACCGACTGATGATCTTGCGCACCATGACAGAATATCTTAACAAATTGCCATTCTGGTTTACCCTCTACATGGATTGCTTGCCTTACCCAAGCATCAATTCGTTTTGGATCGCCCTGGGTTGGAATGTGGTTTATGTCTCCGTCTTCGATAGTGGGGTGCCATTTGTGTCGCCAATCAGTCCAGTTAATTGTTAAGGGTCCCTGGAATATCATAAACTCCTCACTCTTTGGCGTTACTCCCACAACTGATTCACGCCCCTTTTCATAGGATTTGGGTTTACCATCGTCGATACAATAGTAGATATTGTTGGTAGTCGGCGGCTGAGCATCACTGAATAGAGCAGGAAAGGTAAAGTCTCCATAACAACCTTCTTGTATGAGCAACTCAATCTCATTATCAACACCACAACATTCTATGCCCCCAGAGTTATCCAAGGACCAATTGCCATGGATGAAGGAAAAGCAGGCCTCTTGCCCCTTCTTGTAGGGTTTCATAAAACCGTAGCGATGAAATATTTTCATCGCGTCTCTAATTTGTTCAACAAAAGACTCTGGCGTATCATGACTATGGTGCCAATGCAACTCAAACTCACCAAACCCCTCTTCAACCAGGTGCTCCAACGATTTAAGCTCATGCTCGTGCATGAGATCCATAGCATAAAAAAAAGTATGCTTAGGATATTCTCCGTCTGAATCTTTATGCCTAGACGCCAATTCTGGATACCGCTTATCCCACGCATGAAGCCTATCGGCATGTCCATTTAATTCGAAATGATCCACAAACAATAGCATTATGTCAATTGGACCATTAACTTTCGAAGAATTCTTTAGAAGACGTTTTAGATAATGTCTAATCCAGATAGAGACACGTTTCTTTTCCAAATATAGCATTACGCCCAAAGATCCTAACAGGAGCCCAACTATCATTATGCTAATTAAACCATCTACCATTTTTCTTCCTAGTTGTTACTCAACTAAATCCTCTAGCTCGTCTCAATTTTCGTGGTCGCCTCAGAAAAACGTCTCTTTTTCTTCGGTTCCGGGACGTGAATTAGGTTTCTCACCGCTGCACAAACTCCAATATAAAAATAAGTCCAGACTCCATACCCTTGATTACCCAGAAAGATATAAATTAAAAACCCAACAAAAGTAGATACAATCGCAATGGCAATCGTTTTATTCGTATTAGTAACTTTATTGGTAAATTCGAAAGATGCCGCATTCTTGCTTTTTCTTTTTTCATTTGAAAAAGAAAAAGCCGTATCATTATTCTTTCGAACACTGCTTTCTTTTGCTTTCTTTTTACTAGAGTTTGGTGGAGGGCCAGGATTAGAAGGCATTAATATTGGTATGAATTCCTTAAAAGATAGCATAACGACCCAGAGAAAAAGGGTAATCCCAGGCAACCCTAACTCAGCCATAATTTGTACAAATGAATTGTGAGGCGCCCTACCATGATGCTTATACCATTGCGACTTTCCCACTCCGGTGATGGGATACCACGAGACCATATCGAAGCCGTAACCCCATGCGCGAATACGGCCTTGAAAAGACTCATCTTCCCCTGCATCCCGAATTGTATTCAATCTATCTCGCATTGGACCAGGCATAAAAGATAAGGAACCAACGAGCATTACACCCACAATTCCTGCGACCAATATTTTTTTGACAACATTCCCATCACCCCTCAAGGCGAAAGATAAAACCATCATTATCCCCAAAGTTGCCATACATGTACGAGAGAACGTTTTCCCCATTACAAAAATCATTATCCCCATCATACCCAATGATATTAATGATAATAATATACTCTTCCTCAGCAATACTATGGCTATTAGGAAGGGGATTGCAGTAATCATT
>JAESQG010000425.1 GCA_016765265.1 Pseudomonadales bacterium
AAGGGTGCGCTAACACCCAAGACCAACTATCACAACAACCTACACCAGAGGTTACTATGACTACAGAGCATGATACACAAGCTTTACGCTTGTCCAAAACTAAAATCCATCAACGGCAGCTAAAAGTTAGGGAGTCTTACCATTCCTACCAACTGAGCCAGAACTGCCACCAACGCACACCCATCGGTGAGATTCACCTTAAAGGTCACTGGTTAATTCAGGCGGGATTTGAGATTGATTCGCCTGTGAAGGTCAGGGTTATGGAGGGATGTTTGGTATTGACTTGCGAACTCTAAAAACTAAAAAGCCCTAGGTTTTAAACTAGGGCTTTTTACAGATGAGTAATAACATCAAGCCTAGCGCTCATACTCAATGTTGCCAGTACTATCCATAATTAGCTTTTTATCCTTTAATTTTGATTTTTCAAAGTTTGATGGGTATAACCATGCTTGCAATTCATATAAAACCTGCAAGTCATCTTGAGGGAATCTTATTGAATCTTCCCCATCTACCTCATACTCTTCAATAAACTGGTCACTGGTTTTTAGAATTTCTCGTTTACCATACACCGTATCGGTTTTTACCACATAAAATTCAGCTCTAGACTTTACATCTGCCCACTCTTTCCCATCAACCTTCACAACCCAAAATTCATAGATAAAATTTTGGTGCTTTTTCCTATAGAAGTTAATGACCTCGTGATTAATACCTCTTGCTTTAATCCAAAACCCATCAATATAGCGCTCTGATTCTATCCAAGGATCTACCCATATCTGAACCCCCCATTCGTCAACGAGTTTACGATGAAGGCCATTTTTCCCAGATTTTTTAAACGTATAAAGCCCTTCCTCAATAAGCCAAACCGACGCTACGTTTAAATTTTTAATCATTTTATTTCTATAAAACTCATCATCCACAGAGCCACCATTCCCACATGCAGAATTAAACAAAGCAAACAGGAAAAAAACATAAAATATTGATTTCCTCATAAATTAATTACCCCATTTGAAGTACGGGTCAACATCAGCAGCTTTATGCGCTCCCGCTTGACTGGGACCAAAGAAATTGAATGTCCCTCTCACGCTATTCGAATTCACAATGTTACCTTTTGAATTGTAAACACCTTCCATATGTCCTGAAGGACCGACCCACTTACTATTCACAATTGGATTATGAAATATACTCTTCCAAAAACCTAACTTTTGGTAGCCCGCAGTAGCCGCTGCTGCCGCAGTCTGGGGCGCATTAGAGTTTAAAATATTCCTATACACCGTATGTAAATTTTTATTTGCCATTAACTGCTCTTTAGCATACGAAGAATTAGTAAACATTTTTTCAACTTGATCAACAGTTAACACTTCACCTGTTTGAGATTTGTAGAGAGATATTGAATCCTCAACAGACATACCTGTTATGTTTTGGAAACGCTCACCAAAGCCCCCCTTTTGTGCATTAGAATAACAGCGTGCATCATAGCTGTAACTCATTACTGCTTATTCGTCCCACACCCAGCCTACTTTCCGATCTAACTTAACTGCACGACCTTCAAGTGAACTACCTTTGAAAGCCGCAGGAAATAATCGAACATCTTCTTTAAGAGCGCCAGCCATGTTTGGAGTTATAGGCATTTTAATCTCAGTACCATCTGGATACCTATAGTGTTGAACAAACTGATCAGATTCATGAGTAATCTGACGCCTAGAAAACATTCCATCCGCAATTGTCAAAATAGAAGTAAAGCTCTCATGATCTTTGCATAAGCCACTGCAAGTTATCTTTTTGTGCCAAACCTCATAAACCTTCCCTGATTCTGAGTACTGACGTCGATAACAGCTCAGGCTTAATCCGAAACGCCCCTTTCGAATAGAAAACATTGCTTGTAATGGAGCAGTTGGAAACCCTGTATCGGGATCAATAGCATGTGAATTCACATCATGCTTATCGATAATTTTATGAATATATTCCCAGTGTCTTTCTGAGTTTTCTTGGTATCCCTTGTATGACTTATACAAGGGATAGCCTTGTTCGAAAATCCATCGGGCCGAATTTTCTAAGGCTTCAATATCTTTTCGATCATCAGTAGGAGGCATATCTGACATAGCGAAGCAGGGAGTAGTTATCAGTACTGAGAGTAAGAAGAAAACAAAAACGCGCATCTTAGTTCCCCCATATCAAATACGGCACAACATCGCCGAAAAAGTGCCCTGTGACCGTTGCAGGGTTCCAAATACCGGTATTCCCTATTTTGGCAGGAGGTATGTAGTCATACGTACCAGCATGGGCAGGATCAGTAATTAGCGGAATGCTCTGATCTACAGAGGAAATGCCCGTACATTGAGTCGCATAGGTGCACTGGTAACCTTGTGTTGCATCCGAATCACCACGATAGGTGAAATACCCCTGACCCCCTCCATGAAGCTTGGCTTGACCTTCTTCCCAATATTGAGACTGATCTAACTTTGCGCACGTAGTCGGACAAGCTTGATTATCATTCCGGTTTTTATGCCAATCAGGTTTCCAACTCTCCTTTTGTGCAGCCTTAGCCTCTCGATGATTATACAAATGCACAGTAGCCGCAGTAAGCGCTCCATTCAAGAAATCACCTCCCGTCGCTTCAGAGGCCACTCCCCCAAGCGTAGCAACGATGGCAGTACTTCCAAAATCAGACCGCCCACCCGTTACTTCTACCCCAATCTGACTAGCTAACGCACTAATAGCTCCGTGAACGAACTTATCACCTCGCAAGTCAGCAATCACTCCCTGGCTTACCATATGCAACGCAGTTATTGTACCCCAACCTGGGTTGGCTCCCAATTTTCCGTTGATCCATCCATGCCCGATTGAGTGCGCTACGCCTGCTGACAAAACTGCCAACCCAGCACTTTCAATAGATTTTTTCCCAATAGTTCCTGTCTTTAAAAAGCTAACAGTTAAACTAGATGCCCCAGCCCGGACCATACCCGCTTGAATACCTTTTCCAGCAAAGAAACCAGTCGTTGGATCCATCAGCACCAATTGTAGTATCAAACTTGACGCCATTTGCCAACCGGGGTTGTCCCCATAGTGCGCCACAGCAAAAAATAGTCCAGCCAATACCAACGGATTATGCCCCGTAGGATCCCTTATCACCACGGGGTTTCCTCTTACATAAGCGTAGCGATTGTAATCCAGCGGTGTATAAGGGTCGGGTACTATACTATCGGCAGATACAAAGCGACCAATAACAGGATCATATAGTCGCGCATTCATATTGATTAAACCCACCTCTTCAATGGATTCATGAGATGTGAAGCCGCGAACACCGGATAGATCTTTGGCACTAGAACCAGCCTTAAACCGAGATACTAAGGCGTCTCCACTCCCCTCTTGATCGAACTCGCCCCAAACGGCTTCTCCCAGATCAGCACTAGAGGTTTCAATAATCCCGTCATCTAACACGTTAGCATAAGCTTGCTTTTGATCAGTCAAAAGCTCATCCACTAGCTCACCGTAAGGCGAGTAGTAACGTCTTGCGACGATCTTCATTCTTGAGTCCGTAACCAGTTCACCGCTACCGAGGATATCTCTATGAATGTATGAAACGCTGTCAGCAAATCCTGCGTTTTCGACAGCATCGCTGGATGACTCTTCTGTTTTTTCAAAGCTTGCTACCACGTCTCCATCATTCCAGATCGTATACCGATGAATGGTTTGAATACTTCCCTCAACATTTCTCTCGACACGCTCATAACCTGAATTTACGTAATAACGCGTCTCCTTAGCCGTTTGTTTCATTTTTCGCTGGCGAGATGCATCGTACTTGAAAGAAACCGTACTTCCACCTGCTACACTGATGGATTCCCCCTTATTAAAGGAAGTCCATTGATAAGTACGGTCGTCGCCAGTCCTCATATTGCCGTTATCATCGTAACTATAGTTTTTGGTAACTCCGTCAACTTCTCTAGAGGTTAACAAATTTGTAATTGGATCGTAATGCATCGCTCCTGCACCTGTTTTTTCCGTCAGATTGCCAGAGTCATCGTGCTGATAAGCACGCGAAAGATAATAATTTTGCGTTTGACCATCGCCAATCACAGTTTGGTCGAATTCCCAGTCACTCAGTCGGCCTTGCGGATCGTTATAAGTAAAAGACTCTACTGTTTCATTACCGCTACCATTCGTATCGGTTTTACTGGTGATTCTACCTCTAGCGTCGTACAGGTAATTTAGTTCGCGTATTTTTGTACCGGCAACTGCACCCGTGGTGATTTTCTTAACCAAACCTGTTTCCGAGTCCAATTCACGGCGGGTATATAAGCCGTTACCAAATATTTCTGATTGTGTGTGGCGA
>JAESQG010000426.1 GCA_016765265.1 Pseudomonadales bacterium
CGGTGCTGTGTTAACAACAAAGTCCCTCTAGTGTCTGGTGCGGCTATTGGTATGGACGGGCAGGTTGCGGTTTTTGATAGTCGCCAAGGTAATAAACCCTGCTATCGTTGTTTATACAAAGAAGAGGGTGACGAATTAGATTTAAACTGTTCACGCAATGGAGTGATGGCTCCCTTGGTGGGCATTGTCGGTTCAGTGCAGGCGATGGAAGCGATTAAGGTTATCGCTGAGTTGGGTGAGCCCTTAGTGGGTAAATTGTTGGTGTTAGATGGAATGGATATGCAGTGGCGAAATCTGCGATTGCCTAAAGATCCTGACTGTCCTGTTTGTGGTTAGGCTACTCCCGACTTCACTCACTTTAAGGTATCAGCGTGTCTGTAGGGCGCATGTTTAGGTGTTTTTTCTAGAAATCGTTTTGTAGTGCCTAGTAAAATATATATGTTGCTTAATGTTAGCGGGCATGCTAGTGTTCCTGCTATGTTTGTACGAGTGAAGTCAACGCCCAATAGTCCCCGCCAATCGGTTCAGATAGTGGAATCTGTACGTGTAGGCGATAAGGTGCGCCAGAAAATTCTGCGTCATGTAGGCATTGCGATGAATGATGCCGAATTAGTCAAACTTAGGGAAGTGGGCGAGTTTGTTAGAGCCCAATTAGAGCAAGAGCATCAAAGTAATTTATTCTCCGCCGAGCAAGCTGCGCAACAAGCGATCGATGCCAAGAAAAAGCCTAAGGTCAGCGCACAACAAGCGTTGAATGTTAATCTTCGAGACCTCAAAGAAGTCCAGCGATCGGTGACCGGTATCCATGAAGTCTTTGGTGCGGTGTACGAGCAACTGGGTTTTGACTCTGTCTGGGGAAAATCAAAGCGTTTTGGAAAAAGACGGGGGATACTCAAAGACATTACGCTAGCCCGTATAGCACAGCCAACCAGCAAGCGGGCTTCAGTGGATTTGCTGGAAAGAGACTTTGGTATTCAGTTAAATTTAAATTCGGTTTATAAAATGATGGACGCCCTGGATGAGGCGGCCATCGATCAGATTCAACGCTGTGCAGGTGAAGCGGCCACTCAGATGTTAGGCGGCTCACTGGATGTCTTGTTCTACGATTGCACCACCTTGTATTTTGAATCTTTTGAGCCCGATGCCTTGCGTCAAAAAGGCTTTAGCAAAGACCATAAGGCAAACGAGACGCAGGTGCTACTAGCGCTGCTGGTCAGCGAAGAAGGGCTACCGGTGGGTTATGAGGTGTTCCCTGGAGCGATGTTTGAAGGCCATACACTGGTTCCTATCTTAGAGAGTTTAAAGAAACGATTCGAGATTTCGCGGGTGGTTTTTGTTGCCGATCGAGGCCTGTTTAACGAAACAAATTTAGCCGCCTTAGAGGAGGCCAACATTGAGTACGTGGTGGGGACCCGGTTAAAGACCCAAAGCAAAGCGCTCAAAGAACAAATTCTGCAGACCGACCACTATACTGATCTGAATGAGCAGATCAAAACACTCATCATTGATCGCCCGAAGGGGCGTAGAATGATTGTGAGCCACAGTAAAAAGCGGGCAGACAAAGACAAGCATGATCGAGATAAAGCGATTGTTAAATTAAGAAAGAAGTTATCTAAATCGAAAAAGCCAAAAGAATTCATCGCCTCTTCAGGGTATAAAAAATACCTCAATGTGCCCAGTCTCGGGCAGATCACCATCAACCAGGAAGCCATCGCAGAAAGCGCAAAATGGGATGGCTTGCACGGTGTTATCACCAACACCGCTGACACTGACACAGCGACGGTATTAGAGCATTACCGAGGGCTGTGGAATATTGAGGAATCTTTCCGTATTCAAAAGCATGATTTGAAAGTACGTCCGATTTATCACTGGAATGAATCCAGAATACGGGCTCACCTGGCCATTGCCTTTATGGCATTTTGTTGTGTGCGTCATTTGGAGTATCGGGTAGCGTTGCAGTACCAGAAATTATCGCCAGAGGTGATTAGACGAGAGCTTGCTCATGTTCAAGTGAGCTTACTGGAGGATAGAAAAACCAAATCCGTTTACGCCATGCCCTCTTCGGTGAGTCCCAAGGCGGAGAAAATCTATCAGGTATTAGGCCTGAAACCCTCAACAACAGCCTACCAAGTTAAGTAACACCTCCCCCTTCATAATCGGTTGAACGATAAGCATTGTAGTGCCTAATTGCAAGTGCTGATCTTAATTAAATCAAATACTTAGATGAAAAAGGGAGTGAAGTCAGGAAGACTCTTAGCTCAAAGTAACGACTTGCCTCCAGCATTGGAGGGCGCTGTCAACATGCTCTTACTGGTGGTTAAATTATTGATTGACCGCACCGGATTAAACAGTCGAAATAGCAGCAAGCCGCCCTCAAGCGACCCCAACAGAGACAAAACCCCTCGCCCCAAAAGCAACAAACCCAGAGGTGGACAAAAGGGCCACAAAGGACACAACCTAGACCAGGTGGATGAGCCCGATGAAATAAGCTCGATTGAAATAGATCGTAGGACATTGCCTAGGGGAGAATATACTGAGTGTGGTTATCAAAAGAGGCAAGTCTTCGACATTCGTATTGCTCGGCATGTGATTGAGTATCGCGCCCAAGTTTTAGAGGATGTATCAGGTAAGCGTTTTGTTGCCACCTTTCCTCCCGGTGTAGGGCGTGCCACGCAGTATGGGGCCAGCATCAGGGCCAATGCGGTCTACATGTCGATGTTTCAATTGATCCCGTACGAGCGTATTCGAACGCATTTCGATGAACTGTTTGGAATTCCCATTAGTAGTGGCAGCCTTGTTAACTTCAACGTTGAAGCCTATCAGCGCCTGGAGGTGTTTGAGGCTCTGGCAGTACAAAAACTACAGAACGCGAAGGTTTTGCACGTTGATGAAACAGGGGTCAATGTTGATGGTAAACGCCTGTGGTTACACAATGCCTCTAATGCCCATTGGACCTTAATAGCCGCCCATGAAAAACGCGGTAAAGAGGCCATGGATGCGATTAACATCCTTCCTCATTTTAGAGGACTTCTGATCCACGACCACTGGAAGCCATACTACCGCTACGATCTCTGTGAACATGTGTTATGCAACGCTCATCA
>JAESQG010000427.1 GCA_016765265.1 Pseudomonadales bacterium
CGCCTGGGCGCTCTTAACAAGATATGGAGCAAATTTATCCATATGCAAAGGTCCTTTAAGCGCTTTCAGCAGTGCTTCATCCCCTTTTTTTGCTTGCATCTGGACGGCTTTTTCAATCAGGTTACGGTCACCTAAATAGTCCACCAGGCTTTGTAATAAGTTGATGTTGACGACATTGAGGTGGCTGTGCTTTTTACGGAGCATCTCTTCCAGAAAACAGATGTATTCTCGTACCTCAATTTCTGCTTCAGGCACGTAGTCGAAAATCTAGAATCCAATTGTAACCTTACGGCACGCCCCCTGACATTTTAATTCCTGAGCGAGTTCAATAAGAACTCCATTATTTAAAACAGGAATTACCCTATGGACACCACACTAGAGCAGGTCGGGCTAGCCTTTGATCACTGGCGAGCGACTCGGGCGAAACGAAGACCAATACCCGATGAGCTTATTGCCCAAACCCTAGCGCTACCCAACAAATATAATAAAACCGATATTACTCGTCGCCTCGCTATTAACCATGGAACGCTACAACGTTGGCTAAAGCAAGACTCAACGCAAGAGAGCTTTGTTACAGTGGGGGCCCTCACTGTTGAGCCGAATCCTCTTCTTAATAGTAAATCATTTGAAGCCTCGATCCGGTTTTCAAGTGGCACCCAATTGATGCTGTCAGGTTCTGAATCGCAGGTGGCTACCTTCGTCATTGCTCTGCAACAACGAGGTGAACTGTGATACATCTCACCGAAAAAACCGAGATATTCATCGCCACTAATCCAGTGGATTTTCGCAAACAGATCGATGGTCTAGTGTCCCTTTGCACTGAGCACTTGCATAAAAACACTCGCAACGGCGCGCTCTACGTCTTCATTAACCGGGCCAACACCATGATTCGCATTTTGCATCACGACGGCTCGGGCTATTGGTTGGCGACAAAGCGCCTTAGCCAAGGCCGCTATCAGGGGTGGCCCAAGTCTAAAGCCCCGATTTCCTCGGCAGCGGCGTCCCAACTAAGGTTTTTAATTAAATCAAACACTTGCCAATCCCTAAAGGTTTGATTAGATTACGCACTCGGCTATAGAGGGGGATGGTTGAATGATGGTTGAAGACATTGACTATCAAGCACTGCAAGAACTGATCGTTCGTGTGGAGCATGCGATTGAACATGACTTGGCGCTTGAGGCCGATGATTTACGCTTGTTGCTCAGCGCCATTCATACCTTAATGGCTGTTCAATCGCGACTGGAAGACAAAGACATCACCCTCAATAAATTACGCAAACTCTTGGGGATGATTAAAAGTTCAGAGAAGCGCGAGTCCTCCGGCAGTCATGACAAAAGAAAACCCGCATTAACGTCCAAAAAGAAACCGAAATCAAGACAAAAACTCAAGCCAATAAAAACCGTACAGTACAATCTAGTGGATACCGTCAAAGGGGATACATGCCCTGAGTGTCCTTCTGGAAAACTGAGCAAGAAGCCTCCCAGTGTTTTATTGCGTATTTCAGGCAGTGCACCCCTTGAAGCGGTTAAACATATTGCGCAACAGCTCAAATGCAATTTATGCGACCATGTCGTAACAGCTCCTTTACCCGAAGTCGTTTTACAAGATGGCGATGCCCAGCAGCAATATGGCTACAGTGCTCGCTCAGTGATGTCGATACACAAACATTTCAGCGGCATCCCCTATTATCATCAGGCGACCCTTAATGAATTGTTTGGTTGCCCTGTTACAGCTTCTACCATTTTTGATCAGTGCGAATATGTAGCCAATGAGATATTGCCCATTTTTTATGAAATGAAACGCAAGGCGGCGAATGCCAACTTAATCTACATCGATGACACCAACAACCGGATACTGGATCAAAAACCGGAACAACGACCCAAGCGAAATGGCAAAGGCACACAACTGCGCAGTGGGATTGATTCTGGATCTCTATGGCCAAATATGGCGCCATGATCATGAGTGCGAAGACTTGGGCCTCGATGAGGGGCAACGCCTGGCTTACCATAAAGAGCATTCGTTACCCGTTCTGGAAAAGCTGGGGGCAGAGTGTACCTCAACCCTCGCACTACCCGAATGTGAAGAGCACAGTGGATTCGGTAAGGCTTGTAAATACTTTTTAAAACACGACGAAGGTCTCACGCAGTTTTGTAAGGTCTCTGGTGCACCCATCGATAACAATCGAATGGAAGAGGGGCTGAAGACGGCAATTCGCTCAAGAAAAACGAGCCATTTTTATAAAACACAAACGGGGGCCGATGTGGCAAACGTACTCACTAGCGTTATCGTCACCGCCTATCGTAATGATATTAATCCCTATCACTATCTTAATTGTCTTCAACGCAACGCTCGATCGGTTAAAGCTGATCCCGCATCGTGGCTTCCTTGGTCGGTCTCAATGCATAGCCCAGAATTGCTTGATTCCAGTTAATCGCTTGTGATCAACAAAAAATAGGCATTAAATGATCAGGTCATGGCTGCTCAATAATATTCATCGCCATGGCGATGCTGTGAGTTGCTCGGGATCGTAGATTGTTTGGCCTATCTCAAAGAGCAGTTTAAGGTCGGTTCAATTCAACTGACATTTAACGGCGTTATTCGTATTTAATTCGCTAAACCAAGTGATTTTTGATCTCTCGTAAGGTTACAGCAAACCAAACGAGTGTTCGCAGGTAGATGATTCCGGCCATATAGACGATGAGGTGCGCAACTCGCCCCAAAAAGAAAATGGTCGAACCAAGGGCTGTAACCTCATTGGCTTTTCCTGAGATATGAGCCACGATCACCAATATGGCAAATGGAGCGAGGCTTTCTATTAGGTTCAAATGGGCCTGGACGGCGCGGCGCGTCCAACCCGGAACAACCAGCTCTGCCTCCCGGTTGCCGGCACTCCACGTAAATCCGCCTGGCTGTAAAGATCTGCCTGTTCCGTAAATAAATGGCATACAAAGGCCAAGCAAGGCGGTTGAAACCAGCATCCAAAGATCGGTGGTCATAATTTTCTCTATTTGTTATATGTGAGCCTAAC
>JAESQG010000428.1 GCA_016765265.1 Pseudomonadales bacterium
AGACTGACATTAAAGGCCTCATCCTTGTTCACGAATTTATATTCACCATCCGTCAAGAATGAGGTAGGCGCATTGTCACTCACTTTACCATTAACCATACGAAAGTAGGTGATCGCATCAATGATATCTACGTTTGATTCCTTTTCGTTAAATTCAAGCACCTGAAGAATACCACTGACTCTCAGTTGTAATTTTCGAGATAGTCGTTCCATGGTTTTGTATAGATCACCGTCGCTCACCACGCTGTTTAGTTTCTCTTCTAGTTCCTGAACCAGTCGACGTTCCTCTTTGGTTTGTCGGTTATCAAATTCTGCTAGTAACGCCTCAATTTTGTAATATTTTTCACTGGGAGTGACATCGTTTAGCTGTGAAACCAATTTGATTTCATGCACTAATTGCCGGGTGTCTTTACTTGACTTAGTCAATGCTGCAATCGCTTTGTTTCGTGCTCTTCTAGTTTTAATGTCACTGGAGTGGAGCTCCTTAATGATGTTATTGGAGGCTTGTTTAACCGTTTTCAACAAGATTTGACATAATGCGTCTTGGCGAATATAAAATTGATGGCGAACATAGGACATTAAATATAAGTATATTTTTGTCTTAGCCGCTAAGCCGGTTAACTGCGAGATACGCGCCTTTTGGACCCACGTTGAAAAATACTCGGTAGCTTGCTTTGAGAGATCTAGGTTTTCGATTATCGTTTCTATCTCAAAGAAATATTCTCCCACCTCTTGAGTGGTGACGACCGATCTAGAAATATCCCTAGGCTGTAGGGATTGATTGATTTTTTTGAGCAGTGTAATAGGGTGCCTGTCTTTGCCATCATACTCAATCAAATGGTCTAGCGTATCGAGTTGGTGTCTAGAAGCAAGTGAAGTGATTTTATCAAGAAGAGTGTTTTCAAATTCGTTATAGCTGTCAGTGACATGTTCCGATAGTTCTGTAAATTGAGGTAGCGTAATGCGATGTTTCCAGCAGTAGTCCACCAAACTCTCGAAGATTTGTCTGGGTTTTTGTTGCTGACTAGCTTGCTGCTGAGCCTGCTCGAAGAGGAGGTCTTTTTCCTTTTCGCCATAGGTAATCCATTTTAAATGCTGAAGTACGTTTTCTTGATGACTATAATAACTAGAAGACTGGTAGTTCGTAAGCGATGCACCACCGGCATCGATGCCAAGCATTTTCATCACATAATTAGTGCCGGCACGATAAATAAAAAAAGCTATAAGAAATAACACCCTATGCGAATAAAGCCGTGCGAAGCTTTAGGCATTGAACAAAGCTGATGTTAGAATAGCCCATGTTTTAAAGGTTACTCCTATTTTCACCCTTCAAACTTCGGTAAAAAGAGCTTCTCATGCGACAGTTATTTAATCCACAACTTGAATTAGGCGCCACTCCAATCGAAGAGATTAAATTTAATTCACGTTCACGAGATGACATCCCCCAGATCCTTCGCGGCCTACAATTTATCTATGGCTGTCCAGCAACACGCGACGCTGTCTTTGATGTGCTTCAACACCATATTGGTGTTGAGATCGATTTTGAGAACGGTCGCCCCGGTATGGATTTATGGGTGCTGCTGGTTTTGGGTACTTTACGCTTAGGTTTAAACTGCGATTATGATCGGCTCCATGACTTAGCCAATGAACATAAAACGATTCGTGCGATGCTAGGCCATGGCGGTTGGCAAGATGAATATTTGTATGGTTTGCAAACCTTAAGAGATAATGTTGCGTTACTAACTGAAGAGATGCTTAAGGAAATTAATGTGCTTGTCGTAAAAGCAGGACATGGCCTTGTTAAAAAAAAAGACGACGATGATGTGCTCTTAGCTCGTTGTGACTCATTCGTTGTTGAGACCCACGTCGAATATCCTACAGATACAGGCATGTTATGGGATGCAACGAGAAAATCCATTCTTCTAACAACGCAGCTTTGCCTACTGCACACTATAACGGGATGGCGGCAATCGGCTTACAACTTAAAGCGTTTGAAAGCGCATTGGAGAAAAGCCCAAAAGAGCAATCGATCGCGTCAAGCCAATGCCGAAGAGAAAAAGAAAAAGGCACATAAACGGTATCTTCAACTTGCGCGTCAATATTTTGAAAAAGTACAAAGCAGCATTGGACACCTAGAAGAGACAAGCCAACATCTATCCCCGCAAGCATGGTCACATTTACAGGAGGAGCTTGAAAAAGTAGGCGGTTTTCAAGATTATGCTGAACTTCTAATGGGCCAAATAGAGCGGCGTGTTTTAAAGGATGAAGTTATTTCAGCCAAGGAAAAGATCTATTCTATATTTCAGCCGCACACTGAATGGATAAGCAAAGGTAAAGCAGGAGTCTTAGTTGAGTTAGGCCTAAAGGTCTGTATCATGGAAGATCAATATCAATTTATTTTACATCATCAAGTGATGGAAAAAACCCAGGATGTTGATGTTGCAATATCGATGGTGATACAAACGCAAGAGAATTTCCCTTCACTCAATTCATGCAGCTTTGATAAAGGTTTTCATTCCCCCGCTAACCAGACGGGGTTAACCCAGCACTTAGATCAGGTAGTGCTTCCAAAAAAAGGACACATTTCCTCAAAAGAAAAAGTAAAAACCAATGCCCCGGCATATAGGAAAGTGCGCCGTCAACATTCAGCAGTGGAGTCCGCCATTAACGCGTTGGAGCAGCACGGCCTCGATCGTTGTCCTGACCATGGTATTGATGGGTTTAAGCGTTATGTTGCGCTGGGTGTATTAGCCCGTAACTTGCAACGTATCGGTGCGATACTGACACAAAAAGAGCGCGAGAAGTTGAAACGAAAGTGGCCGCGTGAACCTTGTCGCCAAGCGGCCTAGCCCCACTCAAATCAATTGCGTACATCATGATTTTCACTAAAGATTAAGTGTTAGGAAAGGCTGCTGAATCGCAGTCAGAATCGATCAATATACAACCTAATAAAGACCGGGCGGTCCCTATCAACTTCCTTCAATCGCGTTTAAATTGAAGCAGGAGAACATCAGTTGATCAGTTCTTCTCCACTTGAGCTAAAAACACGGGTTTCCGTGCTGGCACTAGATATCAAATAATTGCCCTGTGGTCAGCACAGACACAAAACAAAGTATTTATAGCACAACATAACGTAGCACTACTGGTCCGCAAAACTCCAACACAGTAGCCTCCCAACCGACTGACTTTACTACTCGCCGTAGACAGAGTCACCTTCCACTGTTTAGCCCCTACTATATAACACCGGCCTGAGCTTCCTATATAAAAAGGGCTATGGCATTGAAACCTAGAAATATTTTGCTCCTTAGCAGAACCACTACTATCCTATCACTGGTACAAACTATCCC
>JAESQG010000429.1 GCA_016765265.1 Pseudomonadales bacterium
AACAAGATATGGAGCAAATTTATCCATATGCAAAGGTCCTTTAAGCGCTTTCAGCAGTGCTTCATCCCCTTTTTTTGCTTGCATCTGGACGGCTTTTTCAATCAGGTTACGGTCACCTAAATAGTCCACCAGGCTTTGTAATAAGTTGATGTTGACGACATTGAGGTGGCTGTGCTTTTTACGGAGCATCTCTTCCAGAAAACAGATGTATTCTCGTACCTCAATTTCTGCTTCAGGCACGTAGTCGAAAATCTAGAATCCAATTGTAACCTTACGGCACGCCCCCTGACATTTTAATTCCTGAGCGAGTTCAATAAGAACTCCATTATTTAAAACAGGAATTACCCTATGGACACCACACTAGAGCAGGTCGGGCTAGCCTTTGATCACTGGCGAGCGACTCGGGCGAAACGAAGACCAATACCCGATGAGCTTATTGCCCAAACCCTAGCGCTACCCAACAAATATAATAAAACCGATATTACTCGTCGCCTCGCTATTAACCATGGAACGCTACAACGTTGGCTAAAGCAAGACTCAACGCAAGAGAGCTTTGTTACAGTGGGGGCCCTCACTGTTGAGCCGAATCCTCTTCTTAATAGTAAATCATTTGAAGCCTCGATCCGGTTTTCAAGTGGCACCCAATTGATGCTGTCAGGTTCTGAATCGCAGGTGGCTACCTTCGTCATTGCTCTGCAACAACGAGGTGAACTGTGATACATCTCACCGAAAAAACCGAGATATTCATCGCCACTAATCCAGTGGATTTTCGCAAACAGATCGATGGTCTAGTGTCCCTTTGCACTGAGCACTTGCATAAAAACACTCGCAACGGCGCGCTCTACGTCTTCATTAACCGGGCCAACACCATGATTCGCATTTTGCATCACGACGGCTCGGGCTATTGGTTGGCGACAAAGCGCCTTAGCCAAGGCCGCTATCAGGGGTGGCCCAAGTCTAAAGCCCCGATTTCCTCGGCAGCGGCGTCCCGACTAAGGTTTTTAATTAAATCAAACACTTGCCAATCCCTAAAGGTTTGATTAGATTACGCACTCGGCTATAGAGGGGGATGGTTGAATGATGGTTGAAGACATTGACTATCAAGCACTGCAAGAACTGATCGTTCGTGTGGAGCATGCGATTGAACATGACTTGGCGCTTGAGGCCGATGATTTACGCTTGTTGCTCAGCGCCATTCATACCTTAATGGCTGTTCAATCGCGACTGGAAGACAAAGACATCACCCTCAATAAATTACGCAAACTCTTGGGGATGATTAAAAGTTCAGAGAAGCGCGAGTCCTCCGGCAGTCATGACAAAAGAAAACCCGCATTAACGTCCAAAAAGAAACCGAAATCAAGACAAAAACTCAAGCCAATAAAAACCGTACAGTACAATCTAGTGGATACCGTCAAAGGGGATACATGCCCTGAGTGTCCTTCTGGAAAACTGAGCAAGAAGCCTCCCAGTGTTTTATTGCGTATTTCAGGCAGTGCACCCCTTGAAGCGGTTAAACATATTGCGCAACAGCTCAAATGCAATTTATGCGACCATGTCGTAACAGCTCCTTTACCCGAAGTCGTTTTACAAGATGGCGATGCCCAGCAGCAATATGGCTACAGTGCTCGCTCAGTGATGTCGATACACAAACATTTCAGCGGCATCCCCTATTATCATCAGGCGACCCTCAATGAGTTGTTTGGTTGCCCTGTCACGGCTTCTACCATTTTTGATCAATGCGAATATGTAGCCAATGAGATATTGCCCATTTTTTATGAAATGAAACGCAAGGCGGCGAATGCCAACTTAATCTACATCGATGACACCAACAACCGGATACTGGATCAAAAACCGGAACAACGACCCAAGCGAAATGGCAAAGGCACACAACTGCGCAGTGGCATTTATACCAGTGGCCTTATAGCCGTTACCCAAACCGGTGAAAAACTCTACCTCTATAACACCAACCTGGGTCATGCCGGTGAGCACCTGGATGACATTTTGCGACTTCGAGAAACGGCTTTGCCACCGCCGATCATCATGAGCGATGCACTGAGCCGCAATCTACCCACCGTTGTCGACAATGCCATTATTGCGCTGTGCAACGCCCATGCACGGCGACAATTTGTGGATGTTGAAGTGCACCATCCACACAAAGTGGGATTGATTCTGGATCTCTATGGCCAAATATGGCGCCATGATCATGAGTGCGAAGACTTGGGCCTCGATGAGGGGCAACGCCTGGCTTACCATAAAGAGCATTCGTTACCCGTTCTGGAAAAGCTGGGGGCAGAGTGTACCTCAACCCTCGCACTGCCCGAATGTGAAGAGCACAGTGGATTCGGTAAGGCTTGTAAATACTTTTTAAAACACGACGAAGGTCTCACGCAGTTTTGTAAGGTCTCTGGTGCACCCATCGATAACAATCTAATGGAAGAAGGCCTGAAGACGGCAATTCGCTCAAGAAAAACGAGCCATTTTTATAAAACACAAACGGGGGCCGATGTGGCAAACGTACTCACTAGCGTTATCGTCACCGCCTATCGTAATGATATTAATCCCTATCACTATCTTAATTGTCTTCAACGCAACGCTCGATCGGTTAAAGCTGATCCCGCATCGTGGCTTCCTTGGTCGGTCTCAATGCATAGCCCAGAATTGCTTGATTCCAGTTAATCGCTTGTGATCAACAAAAAATAGGCATTAAATGATTAGGTCTTGGCTGCTCAATAATATTCATCGCCATGGCGATGCTGTGAGTTGCTCGGGATCATAGATTGTTTGGCCTATCTCAAAGAGCAGTTTAGGTCGGTTCAATTCAACTGACATTTAACGGCGTTATTCGTATTTAATTCGCTAAACCAAGTGATTTTTGATCTCTCGTAAGGTTACCTTCCTGTTTTGACGTACTGCTTAATAAGACGAGTGATTTGCTGGCGGGAATAGCCACTGATCTTTATGAGATAGCGTATCACAATCCCTTTCTCGCTCTTGTGAAGTGACATATAGCCGAATTGAACTAGCGTGGACTGTATCCACCGATAGCGCTCATCTTTGTTGCTACAGACCTCGTAGGCACAAACCTGAGAACCGTTTAAAAAAGACTCTAATTGTTTAATAGTGGTTAGCTGATCTAACTTCATGATGGTTTTCATCTCCCCATCATGGTGTCAAATCCTACTATTTCAGACTCCTTTCATATTGGAATGACAGACCTCGTTCAGACTCATTTCATATTGGACAAGGCTGCATCAGTATTTTCCAATTAACAAATGAGT
>JAESQG010000430.1 GCA_016765265.1 Pseudomonadales bacterium
ACGTTATTCCGCTAATTCAGTAGAACTTCAACAGGCTATATATCAGACAAAACTAGTGGCTTCTGAAAATTGTCTATTTATGGATGGGAACTAGTTAGATCTCTTCCAATAATGTGGTCCATAATTGGTGCCACACAGAAAAATCCGATTCCGACCCACCAGGCAAAAAAATCATAGTAACCTGATAAGTGCATGTTTTGAACCGCCGCATAGGGCATATAAGCTGGGCCAAACATCAATAAATAAAGCACCTTCTTTAAGGGCATCATGATGTTCGGAGGGATATTTGAAACCATAAACACTACATCTCGTAAATTTCTTGCACTACACAAGGTTCTAGCGGGAAATCACCCAAGTGTCAGGGAATTGGCTCAGCCCTTTTGGCTTCAATGACTACAGAGTTAAACACTACTCAAACACTCTTTAATTGCCCGCTTGCATACAACTATGCAGCGAAACCCTTGCACCGCAGCTGTAGTTAGCCCTTTATTTTAATACTCACAAGTGAAAGTGTTTTGATAGATTCCGGATTTACCGCCTGTTGAGTTGACAGATCACTAAAGCCAGACGCACCTTAGCATGATTGTGTAACGACACGCTAAATTCCCGACGACGACACCGAAAATTCCCTAATTTATATCACTAGGCTATCATTTTTTACCATCCATTAATTGCGCTTGAGTCAAGGATGGTAGGAATGACATGCTCCGATAAGCAGGTAGGGAAACTGATGAAGGAAAAACACAAGTACACCAAAGAAACGGGTGCTGCCCGAGCAGGAATGGACCCCAAAACAGCACGTAAATACCTCAAGGCTAATCAGCTGCCTTCAGAGCTGAAAAAGTCCCCTCAACCCAGCACTCAAGCTCAGCTATTCGACTCCCAATGGAGCGAGATTGAGAGCTTTCTTGACAACGCTCCTGGGCTAGAAGCAAAAATCATATTGAGATGGTTAATCGATAAATACCCCGAGCAATATCAAGACAAGCACCTACGGACCCTACAAAGAAAAGTGCGCCGGTGGCGGGCTCTTGAAGGTCCCAAGAAAGAGGTGATCTTCCGTCAATCGCTCAAGCCCGGCAAGCAAAGTCAGTCTGATTACACCGTTATGAATTCGCTAGAGATCACCCTTTCCGGCGAGGTTTTTAACCACCTATTGTTCCACTTCATGCTACCTTATTCATGCTGGGAAACGGCCTCAATTTGTTTTAGCGAAAGCTTCGAGAGTTTATGCACCGGTTACGAGCAAGCGGTATGGCAACTCGGGGCGGTGCCGGGAGAGCACCGCACTGATAACCTCAGTGCAGCGACCCACAAACTGGGAAGTCGACGCGAGTTCAATGAGCGATGGACTCAGGTGCTTGATCACTACCAGGTGAGCCCAAGTCGCAACAATCCGGGGCAAAGCCATGAGAACGGCAGTGTTGAAAAAAGTAATGATCTGATCAAAAAAGAAATTGCACAACGCCTGATGTTGCGTGGATCCAAAGATTTTTCCAACCGAGAGGCTTACGAGGCATTTTTAGCTGAAGTGATTGAGCAGCGCAACAGAGGACGCAAAGACAAACTGATAGAGGAGCTCAAGGAGTGTAAATCGTTACCGCAAGGGAGATGGTATCGCCCGCAAACGCTGTCCTCAACGGTCTCACCAGAAAGTCTCATTACCATTGAGACCGTACCCTACTCGGTACCCAGTCGTCTCATTGGTCAAAGAGTCGAGATAAAGCTCTATCCCGATAAGCTAGAGATTTATTATGCCAAGCATTTTATCGAAGCGATAGTACGCAAGGAGCCTGGAGAAACCGGCATTAACTATCGACATGTGATTAACCAGTTGCTACGCAAACCCGGCGCATTCGAGGGGTATCGTTTTCGTAATGACTTGTTTCCAAGTGCTGTCTTTCGAAGAGCCTATGATGCACTCATCCAGCATTCTCCCTCCGGTGGGCATAAGCTCTACCTGGCGGTTCTACAATGCGCAGGCAACACCTCAGAGTATGAGGTCGAGTTGGCCATTGATTTATTGTTGACTAGCGCTATGGCCCCCACCTTAGAGCAGGTGCAGCTACTGGTTAGGAGTCCAGACAAGGAGGTCCCTATCGTGCAGATAGATCAACCGGATCTGGCTGAATACGACTTGCTGCTCCCAACGCGAGGTGAACCCAATGCCCGACATTAATAATCTTGAGGGTTTGTTAAAAAAGCTGGGGCTCAAAGCGATGGCACAACAGTATTTATCGTATGCAGATGGCTGCGAGAAGAGCGGGCAAACCTACCTTGAGTATCTTACTCAATTGGTTAGCCTGGAGCTGGAAGATCGAGATCAGCGGCGCATTCAAAGGCTAACCAAACAAGCGCACTTACCCTGTTTAAAAACAATAGAGGAATTTAAGTTACAGCGTGTCAAAGGTCTATCACCGAGTATTCTAGAGGTGTTGCGTGGTGGCCAATTTATTGATCAATGCGAGAACCTACTCCTGTTCGGTAATCCTGGTACCGGTAAGACTCATCTGTGTATTGGACTGGCACAAGCGTGGTGTCAGCGAGGTCGAAAAGTATTGTACACCAGTGCCGCCAGTTTAGTGCAGAGGCTACTGCGGGCCAAACGTGACCTTGAGCTGGATCAGTTGATCAAACAATTTGATCGTCTCGATATGTTGATTATTGATGACATCTCTTATGTCCCCTACGAGCGACAAGAGACCGATGTGCTGTTTACGCTCTTGTCCGAACGCTACGAGCGGCGCAGCATGATGATCACGAGCAACGCAAAGTTCTCGGACTGGGAATCAATCTTTAAAGACAAAATGACGACAGCCGCGGCGATAGATCGATTGGTACACCACTCAACGATACTGGAGTTAAATGCGCCGAGTTACCGTACCGAAATCGCTAAGAAAAAGAAAAGTAAAAGGAAAAAAACTACTCAAAAAAAACCGACAAAAAAGGAGGCTAAATAACCGTGCTACACTAACACACAGGCGGGAATTTTCGATGTCGTCAACGGGAATTTAGCGTGTCGCCACACAATCCCTTATACCCATAGCTTCCCGACTTCACTCACTTTAAGGTATCAGCGTGTCTGTAGGGCGCATGTTTAGGTGTTTTTTCTAGAAATCGTTTTGTAGTGCCTAGTAAAATATATATGTTGCTTAATGTTAGCGGGCATGCTAGTGTTCCCGCTATGTTTGTACGAGTGAAGTCAACGCCCAATAGTCCCCGCCAATCGGTTCAGATAGTGGAATCTGTACGGGTAGGCGATAAGGTGCGCCAGAAAATTCTGCGTCATGTAGGCATTGCGATGAATGATGCCGAATTAGTCAAACTTAGGGAAGTGGGCGAGTTTGTTAGAGCCCAATTAGAGCAAGAGCATCAAAGTAATTTATTCTCCGCCGAGCAAGCCGCTGAACAAGCGATCGATGCCAAGAAAAAGCCTAAGGTCAGCGCACAACAAGCGTTGAATGTTAATCTTCGAGACCTCAAAGAAGTCCAGCGATCGGTGACCGGTATCCATGAAGTCTTTGGTGCGGTGTACGAGCAACTGGGTTTTGACTCTGTCTGGGGAAAATCAAAGCGTTTTGGAAAAAGACGGGGGATACTCAAAGACATTACGCTAGCCCGTATAGCGCAGCCAACCAGCAAGCGGGCTTCAGTGGATTTGCTGGAAAGAGACTTTGGTATTCAGTTAAATTTAAATTCGGTTTATAAAATGATGGACGCCCTGGATGAGGCGGCCATCGATCAGATTCAACGCTGTGCAGGTGAAGCGGCCACTCAGATGTTAGGCGGCTCACTGGATGTCTTGTTCTACGATTGCACCACCTTGTATTTTGAATCTTTTGAGCCCGATGCCTTGCGTCAAAAAGGCTTTAGCAAAGACCATAAGGCAAACGAGACGCAGGTGCTACTAGCGCTGCTGGTCAGCGAAGAAGGGCTACCGGTGGGTTATGAGGTGTTCCCTGGAGCGATGTTTGAAGGCCATACACTGGTTCCTATCTTAGAGAGTTTAAAGAAACGATTCGAGATTTCGCGGGTGGTTTTTGTTGCCGATCGAGGCCTGTTTAACGAAACAAATTTAGCCGCCTTAGAGGAGGCCAACATTGAGTACGTGGTGGGGACCCGGTTAAAGACCCAAAGCAAAGCGCTCAAAGAACAAATTCTGCAGACCGACCACTATACTGATCTGAATGAGCAGATCAAAACACTCATCATTGATCGCCCGAAGGGGCGTAGAATGATTGTGAGCCACAGTAAAAAGCGGGCAGACAAAGACAAGCATGATCGAGATAAAGCGATTGTTAAATTAAGAAAGAAGTTATCTAAATCGAAAAAGCCAAAAGAATTCATCGCCTCTTCAGGGTATAAAAAATACCTCAATGTGCCCAGTCTCGGGCAGATCACCATCAACCAGGAAGCCATCGCAGAAAGCGCAAAATGGGATGGCTTGCACGGTGTTATCACCAACACCGCTGACACTGACACAGCGACGGTATTAGAGCATTACCGAGGGCTGTGGAATATTGAGGAATCTTTCCGTATTCAAAAGCATGATTTGAAAGTACGTCCGATTTATCACTGGAATGAATCCAGAATACGGGCTCACCTGGCCATTGCCTTTATGGCATTTTGTTGTGTGCGTCATTTGGAGTATCGGGTAGCGTTGCAGTACCAGAAATTATCGCCAGAGGTGATTAGACGAGAGCTTGCTCATGTTCAAGTGAGCTTACTGGAGGATAGAAAAACCAAATCCGTTTACGCCATGCCCTCTTCGGTGAGTCCCAAGGCGGAGAAAATCTATCAGGTATTAGGCCTGAAACCCTCAACAACAGCCTACCAAGTTAAGTAACACCTCCCCCTTCATAATCGGTTGAACGATAAGCATTGTAGTGCCTAATTGCAAGTGCTGATCTTAATTAAATCACATACTTAGATGAAAAAGGGAGTGAAGTCAGGAGTTCAACAAACTCAGCCCTTATTCCACGTTGTACTCGGTTACGACGATCCCTTATACCCATAGATTTATCACTCGTTGTCGCCTGCGTTGCAAAAGGGTCACTCAAATCTACAGACGAGTCAGGGCCAGTCACATGGGTCCAATTAGCATGATAATCCGGGTCTCCACTGTGCTCGGTCACCAGCTCACCGCGCAGTTTTGCTCGGGTTGTGGTTGGAGGTTGGTTGACGGCTTGTTGAACGGTTTCGGTACTGATTTGATTAACCGAGTGATCAGCAAACTCTTGCCAAAGTGTATTCTCGAGATCGGAGAACAGTACATCAAGATAAAACATCCGG
>JAESQG010000431.1 GCA_016765265.1 Pseudomonadales bacterium
AGCGAATTAAATACGAATAACGCCGTTAAATGTCAGTTGAATTGAACCGACCTAAACTGCTCTTTGAGATAGGCCAAACAATCTATGATCCCGAGCAACTCACAGCATCGCCATGGCGATGAATATTATTGAGCAGCCATGACCTGATCATTTAATGCCTATTTTTTGTTGATCACAAGCGATTAACTGGAATCAAGCAATTCTGGGCTATGCATTGAGACCGACCAAGGAAGCCACGATGCGGGATCAGCTTTAACCGATCGAGCGTTGCGTTGAAGACAATTAAGATAGTGATAGGGATTAATATCATTACGATAGGCGGTGACGATAACGCTAGTGAGTACGTTTGCCACATCGGCCCCCGTTTGTGTTTTATAAAAATGGCTCGTTTTTCTTGAGCGAATTGCCGTCTTCAGCCCCTCTTCCATTCGATTGTTATCGATGGGTGCACCAGAGACCTTACAAAACTGCGTGAGACCTTCGTCGTGTTTTAAAAAGTATTTACAAGCCTTACCGAATCCACTGTGCTCTTCACATTCGGGTAGTGCGAGGGTTGAGGTACACTCTGCCCCCAGCTTTTCCAGAACGGGTAACGAATGCTCTTTATGGTAAGCCAGGCGTTGCCCCTCATCGAGGCCCAAGTCTTCGCACTCATGATCATGGCGCCATATTTGGCCATAGAGATCCAGAATCAATCCCACTTTGTGTGGATGGTGCACTTCAACATCCACAAATTGTCGCCGTGCATGGGCGTTGCACAGCGCAATAATGGCATTGTCGACAACGGTGGGTAGATTGCGGCTCAGTGCATCGCTCATGATGATCGGCGGTGGCAAAGCCGTTTCTCGAAGTCGCAAAATGTCATCCAGGTGCTCACCGGCATGACCCAGGTTGGTGTTATAGAGGTAGAGTTTTTCACCGGTTTGGGTAACGGCTATAAGGCCACTGGTATAAATGCCACTGCGCAGTTGTGTGCCTTTGCCATTTCGCTTGGGTCGTTGTTCCGGTTTTTGATCCAGTATCCGGTTGTTGGTGTCATCGATGTAGATTAAGTTGGCATTCGCCGCCTTGCGTTTCATTTCATAAAAAATGGGCAATATCTCATTGGCTACATATTCGCATTGATCAAAAATGGTAGAAGCCGTGACAGGGCAACCAAACAACTCATTGAGGGTCGCCTGATGATAATAGGGGATGCCGCTGAAATGTTTGTGTATCGACATCACTGAGCGAGCACTGTAGCCATATTGCTGCTGGGCATCGCCATCTTGTAAAACGACTTCGGGTAAAGGAGCTGTTACGACATGGTCGCATAAATTGCATTTGAGCTGTTGCGCAATATGTTTAACCGCTTCAAGGGGTGCACTGCCTGAAATACGCAATAAAACACTGGGAGGCTTCTTGCTCAGTTTTCCAGAAGGACACTCAGGGCATGTATCCCCTTTGACGGTATCCACTAGATTGTACTGTACGGTTTTTATTGGCTTGAGTTTTTGTCTTGATTTCGGTTTCTTTTTGGACGTTAATGCGGGTTTTCTTTTGTCATGACTGCCGGAGGACTCGCGCTTCTCTGAACTTTTAATCATCCCCAAGAGTTTGCGTAATTTATTGAGGGTGATGTCTTTGTCTTCCAGTCGCGATTGAACAGCCATTAAGGTATGAATGGCGCTGAGCAACAAGCGTAAATCATCGGCCTCAAGCGCCAAGTCATGTTCAATCGCATGCTCCACACGAACGATCAGTTCTTGCAGTGCTTGATAGTCAATGTCTTCAACCATCATTCAACCATCCCCCTCTATAGCCGAGTGCGTAATCTAATCAAACCTTTAGGGATTGGCAAGTGTTTGATTTAATTAAAGACCTTAGTTGGGATGCCGCTGCCGAGGAAATCGGGGCTTTAGACTTGGGCCACCCCTGATAGCGGCCTTGGCTAAGGCGCTTTGTCGCCAACCAATAGCCCGAGCCGTCGTGATGCAAAATGCGAATCATGGTGTTGGCCCGGTTAATGAAGACGTAGAGCGCGCCGTTGCGAGTGTTTTTATGCAAGTGCTCAGTGCAAAGGGACACTAGACCATCGATCTGTTTGCGAAAATCCACTGGATTAGTGGCGATGAATATCTCGGTTTTTTCGGTGAGATGTATCACAGTTCACCTCGTTGTTGCAGAGCAATGACGAAGGTAGCCACCTGCGATTCAGAACCTGACAGCATCAATTGGGTGCCACTTGAAAACCGGATCGAGGCTTCAAATGATTTACTATTAAGAAGAGGATTCGGCTCAACAGTGAGGGCCCCCACTGTAACAAAGCTCTCTTGCGTTGAGTCTTGCTTTAGCCAACGTTGTAGAGTTCCATGGTTAATAGCGAGGCGACGAGTAATATCGGTTTTATTATATTTGTTGGGTAGCGCTAGGGTTTGGGCAATAAGCTCATCGGGTATTGGTCTTCGTTTCGCCCGAGTCGCTCGCCAGTGATCAAAGGCTAGCCCGACCTGCTCTAGTGTGGTGTCCATAGGGTAATTCCTGTTTTAAATAATGGAGTTCTTATTGAACTCGCTCAGGAATTAAAATGTCAGGGGGCGTGCCGTAAGGTTACGAACCTTGGAAAACAGATATAGGCCACCATCTTGCAGAAAGTAATATTGGCTTGAGATCCTGGTAAGTTACTTACCTTTCCAAACAGGGGCTCGTTTTTCAGCAAAAGCAAGCGGGCCTTCTCGAGAATCTTCGCTCACAAAAACTGGCATCATTAACTTCGCTTGCTTTGACCACATTTCTTCCGCAGACCAATCTTGCGATTCATTGACGATCTGTTTTGACGCAATAACCGCTAGCGGTCCATTGGCGGCGATGGTTTTAGCCAAAGTTATAGCACCTTGTAGAGCCTCTCCCTTTTTTACCACGCGATTAATGATACCAGTTTCATAAGCCCGTTGCGCGGTAAAGGAATCGCCGGTCAACGCTAACTCCATCGCCAGGCGATGGGGCATTTGGCGGGGTAATTTTATCAAACCACCCGCTCCTGCC
>JAESQG010000432.1 GCA_016765265.1 Pseudomonadales bacterium
CTGATTCAAGGTCTAGTATTTCTATCGTATTGAATAAAGCAGTGCGGCTTTTCTTGTAAAGTGGAAGCATGAACGGGTGATAATTATTATCAGCAAAAGTCATGTATTTATCACACATTGATAAAAGAGCACTCCCTTTGCTGCCAATGATTTTGTCTAACACATCTTCTTTGTTTTGCACATCAAGGTATGCCGTTAAAGTCTCAGATAAAATACCAATTAGCTGGTCTGCTTCTTTCCGATGATCAATAAGATATTTATCAAGATGTGTTACTGCTGTACGATCCATCTTATTAATAATCTTGATGAGAATGTCTGCGGCATGATCAAGTGTTTGTGCGTAATGATGCCTTACAAGAACTATAACAAGAGCATTTCTTTTATTTGACTTTAATTTCATTAAATTAGCGTAATCCATTGCTTTTGCTTCATTAATGAATTGCTGATGTTTTGTCGGCGGTAATCCTAGGTTAACAGGTAATACATCTTGCAATACTTTGAACCACTTCAAGTAAGCAATAAACCCTTTGATATTTTTTGGCGTTGGCTTCTTGGGTTCGCTCTTTAAGGAGGACCATCCGAATCCCCCGGATACGCCTGTAGATTTCGCTAACAAGTTTTTAATAAGTTGTTTTGACGGTGGGTCAAGAAGATCGACCAAACTATTGTAAAGCTTATCATTAGCACTGGACCTACCAGATTGAGCTGTTCTATGTATTTCATAAAATGCAGGTAGCTCAAACCTATTTTTAATCAGCAGCTCAATAACAACATTGATAATATCAGCCAATTCTTCTTTGGTCGCCGCCGCATCTTCAGCCCACGACTTTGCTTGAGCTGCAGTGGTCTTTTTATTGTAGGATTTCACTCCCAGGTGTTTGCGCAATATTTTAATGTGTCGATCTTTTGTTCCCGATGAAAAATATTTTTCGAGCTGTGTATCGGTCACTCTCGATCTGATCGACTTTTTAATATGTTTGACAACTGAATCGGGAATATCTTTTAGGGTGCAAAATCTGCCTAATCGTTGAAGCAGCTTAAGCTGTATGAGAAGCCCTAGATACGAGGCCGTTTGCTTCCGGCAGTGACGCACTACAAATCGTTTATCTGCCGCTGTTGGCGTGTAAACTTCCTTTAAATCTTTGTCGGTGATACCTTCTTTTATTCGTGGATATGCGGTCTTATAAACTGCTACCATCTTCATACTGCCTTATTTACTGCTAAGTCATATTGCCGGCCTTCTTGACTACATACCTGATGAAATTATCAAAGATTTTGGTAGTGCCCGAGTGGGCGTGTAGAATTGAAGGCTATTAGTTCACCTATTGATGATATTCAATAAGGATATTTACTCAATCAAAGTAACTATTATTTGGTGGTGATTCCCACTTTCTCAAACATCATATTTTTCACCTCTAGCTCAGCACTAACCCTTGCCAACTCAATTTCCAGCTTCTGTTTTTCAGATTTCACCTCATCTAATTTCGACGATACGGTATCAAGGGATTCTATTTTTTCTTTCAGTAGCGTCTCTGAACTGCCGAGCTTTATAGACTCAATCGTTAGCCTCTCACTTAGATCTGCAGCTTCATTGCGCTGCTTTCTCTCAGTAGATTCGACTACCGCTAGGGTTTTTCGAGCTTCACTGACTTCCGTTACCAGGCGAGCATTATCCTTGTTGAGCTGGGTTACATTATCTTGTTTAACTGACAGTGTTTGCTGAAGCTTTCGGTGCTCAGATTGTAATTGCTGGATTTGACTCTCATGTCTCCTCGCATCTTGATCTCTCTGATCTTTAGTGGACTGTCGATAATGTTCAAGTGCATCGCGATTGTGCTGATGTTTTTCTTCTAGTGATTTTGTTTGGCTGTCTTTATCTGTAATCATTATTTTCAGGTCATTAACTTCTTGTTCAAGCCTATGGGACTTGATAGCTTCTACCTGAAGCTTTTCACTACATTCTTGCAATGCAGTGCTTGTATTCTCCGCTTGGGCTTCTAGCGCCCTTATACGCTGCTCTGCGGTGTCGATAACAAGTGATTGATTGTCATTGAGCTGTTGCCATTCAGCTTTACGCTTAGTGTTATTCTCTTCGGCTTTACTGACGATGGCATTGGCTTCTTCGTGCAGTTTGGCGGCAAGACTTGCAACAATCTCTTTGAGAGTTTCACTGAGTAGCGCTTCATCATCTAATCGGGTGCCTGCTTCGGCTTCAAGTTCCTTTAGATAGCGATGAATGGTTGTTTTGGAACCAGTATTGCCTAATTCAATACGTATAGTATCAATGGATGGGTTTTGGCCCTTTGAAATCAGAGACTCACGGGCCTTCTTTACGTGTATTTTGTTAATTCCGCCTCTGGCCATTTATCCGCTCTCCTATTTTAGCGTACTGTATTACGTACCATGTATATACATACTATATTAAGCCTTGTCTTTGGTCCAATAGAAACCTAAACTGACTAATAATAATGGAGAGTTATCAGATGTTAGCTCATAAAAACAGATAGTTAGCCTCGATTTCAGTACGAAACGGCAATATCCACCCAACATTAGGATCGTTACAATGGTCAGCCCCCCAAAAGCCCCCTCCGATCAACCTCTGTCCGTGTACAGTCCTGATACGTTACAAGACATACGCTTATTGGTGGAAAGTGCGCGAAATAGTCTGGCCAACGCAGTTAACATTGAGCAGACATTACTTTATTGGCGAATAGGTCACCGTATTCACTTCGAAACCCTTAACGGTGATCGAGCTGGATACGGGAAACAAATTGTTGCCACACTGTCGCAACAATTGACCACTGAATTTGGTAAGGGCTTTAGTGTATCGGCATTAACGCGCATGATTAAATTCAGTCAATGTTTTCCTGATAAAGAAATTGTTGCCACGCTGTCGCATCAATTGAGCTGGTCACATTTCCGTGAGTTACTACCACTTGATAAAGAACTACAAAAAGAGTTTTATGCAGAAATGTGTCGTGTAGAGCGCTGGAGTGTCAGAACACTGCGCAAGAAAATTGACTCCATGCTGTATGAGCGAACGGGGTATCCCTTTAGCTCCACCTATGTCAATATGTAGTGATGAACAGGCCTTCGAAGAACTTAAGATCGGGGCGAGATTACCCTGGCACATGGAACCAGTTTGTAGCGTGGTTTCACGACGACTCGTCGTGCCTTGAATATCTTGAAAAATTGCGCTGGCCCGATGGATTCAATTGTCCTCGCTGTGATGCGATAGGAGAACCATTTAGATTGAGTCGTGGAAGAATCATGTGCCGGTTGTGTCGACATCAAAGCTCAGTAACCGCTGGTACCATCTTCGAAAAGACTCGCACACCTCTTAGCAGCTGGTTTGCAGCAGCATGGTACATCACTAGCCAGAAAAACGGCGTAAGCGCTCTTGGATTGCAAGGGATATTGGGGTTAGGGAGCTACGAAACAGCCTGGATGATGCTGCACCGTCTGAGGAGAGCTATGGTCCATCCAGAGCGAAATAAGCTCTCCGGTATTGTGGAAGTTGATGAAACCTATGTGGGCGGTCGCGATGAGCGCAAAACTCGAGCTCCCCATCCAGATAGTAAGAAATCCATTGTTGCAATCGCCGTCGAATTACAGGAACCCAAAGGATTCGGGCGCATACGATTACGGCGAATCGAAAATGCCTCTAAAAGCAGTTTAGAGCAGTTCATATGTGATTCCATTGAGCCTGGAAGCATAGTTCAAACGGATGGCTCACCCGCTTACGGCTCGATACATAATCATGGCTACAAGCGCAATAAAGTCGTACAGCTTGGCGCAGAGAATCCTGCGCATGTGACTTTGGCAGGAGTTCACAGAATCGCTTCATTGCTAAAGCGGTGGCTTATGGGTACTCATCAAGGATCGGTAAGACCGGAACAACTTGATAGTTACCTGGACGAGTACATGTTTCGCTTTAACCGACGTACTTCTCGATCGCGAGGATTGTTGTTTTTCCGATTGCTTGAACAAGCGGTGAGAACACCACCGGTGACTTATCAGGAAATTACGCGGAGCTAAACACAACATGTAGTGGACGGTGGAGCTAAAGGGATACCCCGTATTTATGTACAGTTATAACTTAAAGAAAACAGAA
>JAESQG010000433.1 GCA_016765265.1 Pseudomonadales bacterium
AAAGCGATATTTATCTCGTCACGCCATACTACTGAGCATTCTCACTGGCGTAATCTACTCTATCGGTGGCGGTTTAATTCTCACTAGTGAGCTAGAATTGGTCGCCACTATTCCAGTACTAACCCCACCCGCCTACAATTTATCGACATTGATTGGAGTTGGCTTTCCTCTTTTTCTCGTAACAATGACCTCGCAAAATGTGCCAGGCAACGCAGTGTTGCGAGCTCACGGATATAAAACTCCGGCGTCGCCACTCATCGCTTGGTCAGGGTTAACGGGATTGCTCCTCGCGCCCTTTGGTGGCTTTGCTTTTAACCTTGCAGCGATCACAGCTTCTATATGCATGGGCAAAGAAGTTGATAACGATTCACCACAACGATATCTTGCTGCCATTTGGGCGGGCATCTTCTATTTAGTGATGGGAGTTTTCGGTGCGACCGTCGTCCAGATTATCGCTGTGTTTCCTCAAGAGCTCGTGATGTCCATCGCTGGATTGGCCCTATTGACGATAACTGGCAACAGCTTGAAGCTCGCTTTGCGTTCCGATCAGGAGCAAGAGGCGGCACTATTAACTTTTGCGATTACAGCTTCAGGAATAACTTTATTTTCCATCGGTGCGCCATTCTGGGGATTGGTAATTGGCCTAGTCCTTCATAGATTTAGAGATCCACAGGTTTATAGCTAATAAAAACCTCCACAACAATTAAAAACGGTGCTAATATCAAAACTGATTTTCCTAAGCAGAATATTAAAATAGACATTTCGCAAAACAGCCAGCTACATACAATATATAGCTGGCTGTCTTAGGATTAAGCCTATGGAATTTATCTTCGTGCTTGATCCGATACTAACACATGGGAACAGATTTTAAATGCGCCTCCAAATCTATCGGCAATAACTATTAAAAAATAGCTGAGTCTTGTTAAATCTTAAACAATATACCAACACTCGCCAGGTTTCCGTCCAAATCAGGAGCCGGTGCACCGTCAAATTCATCCAACTCAGGATAAACAGTATACTCAAATTCAAAGACCAATGACTCGCCAGAAACAATCCCTAAACCTACGCCATAACTCAAACCAGTTGTGTCTCCAGAAAGAGTACCTCCAACTATATCTAAATCATATTCTAAACGTGCAAAGCCTACTCTTCCTTTGAAATAGGTGTTACCTACACTTTTATAAGTAGCATATAGTCCCAAAGAATTAGTCTCAAGGGAATCTCCACCACCTAAATCCTCTTCGTTAATAGTCAGGGTATATTGACCTTCTATAGAAAAGTTATCCGTAATGGTCGCTCCTCCAACGAGCCCTAAATTACCCATATCAGCATCTTCAGAAGATAATGTTCCATATTGCACTCCTAGAAATCCACCTTCTGCATAGGAGATACTTGAAATTCCTAAAAAGACTACCGCACATATAGAACTTATATATTTAGAGTTTATATATTTTTTCATTTTTACATCCACCTGTAGTTAAAAGATGAAGTGGACCCCTTTGTCGAGACAGTATTTTCATGATTTCATATAAACTTGTAATCTGAACCTGTGCACCCTGTGGGAGATAGGCTCAAGAGTGTGGGTGAGCTGTGGGCAACGTTTTTTTGTTGTCCATGGCTCATCCATACGTCTCTGCTTGAGCCGGTCCGACGCAGTCGGAATCATCCACAAGTGTACAGGTTTGTTCTAACTCCTGGTCTTCGCCCTCGTCCTCACCTTTTTGCGACTCTTGATAAACCTCTAACGGTGTGGCTGCATTGAATGTTTGGTGTGGGCGTTCGGTATTGTAAAAATGAAAATACTGGCGCAACGATTTTCTCAGCTCTTGCGTCGATCTGTAATCGTTAAGGTAAATTTCCTCGTATTTAACCGATCGCCACAAACGTTCTATGAAAATGTTGTCCATGCATCTTCCTTTACCATCCATACTTATTTTAATCTCATGTTCCTTCAGCACTCCCGTAAAACCCTTGCTAGTAAACTGGGCACCCTGGTCGGTGTTAAAGATCTCTGGCTTGGGATACAACCTCAGTGCCCTCTCTAAAGCGCTAACGCAAAAACTGTCATCCATGCTCACTGAGACCTCCCAGGACAAGACTTTTCGGCTATACCAGTCCATGATCGCTACAAGGTAGACAAAGCCACCGTCCATGCGGATATAGGTGATATCTGTACACCAAACCTGGTTGGCCCGATTGATATCCAATCCATTAAGCAGATATGGATAGACTTTGTGTCCAGGGCTGGGTTTGCTTGTGTTTGGACTTGGAGCTACTGATCTGATACCCATTTTGCGCATCAACCGCTGTACTCGCTTTCGATTGACCATGTACCCAATGCGCCGCAAATAATCTCGCATTTTACGAGAGCCATAAAACGGATGTCGCGTGTATTCTTCATCTATCAGGCTCATAATATTCAGGTTTTCTTCTGACTCCTCTGCCCAGTCGGTGTTGCGGTAGTAGCTGGCTCGCGACAGGTTCAGTAACTCGCACTGACGAAGGACACTTAACTCATTATGGTTTGGATCAATCATGGCTATTTTCTCCACGTTACTCAATCGAGATGCCCAGTCTTTTTTTTGAGCCAATCCACCTCAACTTTCAGTCGCCCTATCTGACTGTAAAGTTTATCCTTTTCCTCTTCGGCATTCTCGGCTTGTTGCTTGCGACCCTTACTGAAGATGTCGATCGACCCCTCAAGCAGTTGCTTCTTCCATGTGTTAATCTGCCCTGGTTGTACTCCGTGTTCCGAGGCTATCTGGTTAAGGGTTCTGTGCCCTTTCAGCGCCTCTATAGCTACTTTGGCCTTGAACTTAGATGTGTACGTCTTGCGCATTATCTCTTCCCCGTTATGCAGTGATTTCTATTTTAACCTACTGCCTCATTCTTGGGGTCCACTATACATCTGGCACTCAATCCGTTGCTCTATCTCTTCCTTATTCATCATTAGGTTAAAGGTGTACCCACTTTAAGGCGGATCTTATACGCTGCTGACTCAAAGTAGTATTAAACCAAAGTATTTTTTTGTAACCAATATGGCCCATGAATCTATAAAGCTTTACGCTGTCACTGTTCTTTCCTACTGACGCTGGAACGATAACTCTTCAGCAACAAAACATAATGAAATCACTCTGTTTCGTTTCATTGTTTTTTTGGAAAAATCAGAATTAGTGATGTCACCCAAAAAGGGCAAAC
>JAESQG010000434.1 GCA_016765265.1 Pseudomonadales bacterium
TAAACAAGCAGATAACACGCTGGTGATGTGTGCCTCTTCTGATTCGAGTACCTGTGATACCAATAATTGGGAAAGCGGCTGGATCATTTTCATCGATGAAGATGCTGACAACAGTTTAGATGGCGGTGAAGAACTTGTCAGAGTGGTTACAGAACTCGCAGGCGACAACACACTTCGCACCACAGGCTTTACTAATCTTGGCTTTCTCAGTTTTGACAATGACGGCGTACCCGATGCCGCAGGCACCTTTACCTTGTGTGACAGCAGAGGCGCTGACTACGCTAAGGCATCCATATTGACCATCGTCGGACATACCCGTCTTGGCGTGGATGAGAGTTCCCCTCTTGACGGTATTGTTAACACTCATTTGGGTTCAGGAGTTAACGCATTATGTCCATAAGTTTCAGGTTCATAAATTCAGGGCCAACAAAATCAGCCGGCTTCAGCATGGTTGAATTGCTGGTATCACTGATTATTTTTTCCATTGGCTTACTAGGCGCAGTGAGCCTACAAATCACAGGAATGAAAAATAATCAGAGTGCTTATCTGCGTTCACAAGCATCATCACTTGCCTCCGAGATGGCTGATCGTATTCGCTCCAACTCCACCGCGGCATTAGCGGGAGGATATGATGATTTTACTACTACTGCCACCTCACCTGCGGACCCCGCCTGTACGTCAACTACCACTGGCTGTACTGGTGTACAACAAGCCACTACAGATGTTAGGGAATGGAGTACGAACTTTAAAGATGTGGCAGGCAATACCACCAATTATGTGGCGATATTTCCTGGCGGTTTTGGCACCATTACTCGGGCCAACACTGACCAATTTGCTGTCATCGTTAGTTGGTCAGAAACGGATTGGAAGACAGATAACGGCAGTATTATCAGAGATGTTGATAACCAAACTTTGGAACTGAATTTCAGGCTATAAGATATGAATGAATATAAACGGTCACGTTATAAACCCTTATATAACAAACAAAAAGGTGTAACCCTATTCGAACTACTGATTGCCTCGGCAATGGGTCTGTTTGTCATGGGGGGGATTATGCAAGTGTTCTCTGATACAAAACAAACGGTTCGCATTAATCGCTCGCTGGCGAATATACAAGATGGTGGAAGAATTGCAGTAAATCTACTGACCGATGAATTTAGGATGATCGGTTATCAAGGGTGTGCTGATCCCGACGTTATTCAGACTAATGTAATTGCAGTTCCTGCCCCTTTAATAACGCTTTATGATAGTGCGTTACAGGCCTATGAAGTATCGGCCACGGGTTGGGGGGTCGGTACAGATCTGGATGGCATTGATGACACAGGAACGGCTAATGCGATAATGGGTAGTGATGTTATCACTGTGCAAAGAGCCTCCGCAGAGTCCATAGGCTTAACCGGCAATATGACAGCCGATAACGCTAACATTCAAATCGAATCCAATGATCTGGGGTTTGAACAAGGCGATATTGTTATGATTTCCGATTGTGAAAATGCAGATATTTTTCGCATAACAAACAATCCTAACGGTGGCTCCACCGTTACGCTAGCCCATGCCACTGGCAGTAATAGCACCAATAGGTTGGGTCAGATTTATTCCACGGATGCTCAAGTAATGACTTTTGTGTCCAACACTTACTTCGTCGGTGACACAGGTCGAACTAATACACAAGGGGGCACGATTAACGCGCTTTATAGGCTAGAGGTAGATGGTACCGTTCCAGTGGAACTTATTGAAGGGGTTGATAATATGCAGCTCCTCTTTGGGCAACGCTTAAGTAACGGAAATCTGCGTTATTTGGCTGCAGACGATACCGATATAGATTGGACCGCGATTGAAATTATTAAACTCTCTCTTTTAATCAGTAGTACGCAAGCATCGGAGCCAGCAAACGATGAAAAAACCTATATTGTTGCAGGTGGGCAGATACGACCAGACACCGATTCCTCTGCGACGATTACCTATACTAGTGATCTGCGTATGAGACGCGCATTTAATACGGCAATCACCATTAGAAACCGGCAGGAATAACAGGACAGAACCTATGATAAAGGTTATAAAAAAGAAACATAAAACTTTGCTTTCAAGAAAGCGTCGGTATCCCCTAAGAGGTAAGGAATCTGGCGCAGTCATGGCTTTAAGTATGTCCATCTTGTTGGTGCTGACCATTATTGTTTCTGCCTCAGCGGGTCGTACCGCTTTGGAAGAAAAAATGGCATCCAATAATCAAAATAAGAATCTTACCTTTCAAGCAGCTGAAAGTGCTATTGATGGCACCATTTCAGATATTTTGGGCGGCGATGTCACTTTGGTGGAAGAAGCTCGCGTTGCCCTTGATCAATATTCTTCTAGTACGGTGGTTGCTATTGGTTCACAAGATACTGTTAGTACGGCGCGGGTCAAATACGTGACCACTATCTCACTAACCAGCGGCCATTCAATGAACGCAGATAAAAGTGCAGTTGTGCTCGCGGGAGCACGGTTTGAAGTGTTAGGTACGGGGAGTATGGCTACCGGGTCAGCTATCTCTACTGTGGTAAAACAAGGCATCGATTATCGCTAACTGAAATTGCGACGAATAGAAATATGAGGGTTAGAAAAATGGTATCTTATAAACTCAAAGTTCCTGGTTTATGTTTAGGCGCAATAATTACCTTGACCACCAGTATGTTGGCTTGGGGTGATGACACCGAGATTTTTTTCGGTGCCGCTACCAGTTCTAGTTCCACTATTAGGCCCAACGTATTATTTATTCTTGATACCTCCAGTTCCATGACCTCGCTGGACGGCGGCAGTACCACTAGACTCGATCGCATGAAGGAAGCTCTGCGTAGTATTTTGAATGATTCCAATAATATTAATGTTGGTCTGATGCGCTTTAGTAATCCCGGTGGCCCTGTATTATACCCGGTCAGTAATATAGATGAGGTTATCGCCACAGAGGTTCAGGGCAGCGTCTCTACCCGAATCGTTGACAGTGCAGATGATGCTGAGCAGTTACCTACAGGTGAGGTTACTCTAGATAATTTACAATTGTCTTTAGCAACTATCACCACCGGTGGCTCTAGTGGCGCTAGCACTAATATCGAGCGTCGTATTCTGAGATCTAGTGATGACGCGGAACAGAGACAGAACAACTCCATGTACCTTGGCAGCTCAGATCTGGAATTAATGGAAGATGGTTCAAATTCTCAAAGGGTTGGTCTGCGTTTTGATACCATGGCTATTCCCGTGGGTGCGACCATTGAGTCCGCAGTCATTGTTTTCACCGTGGATTACCAGCAGTCCGGATCACTCGATGTTGAGGTGACAGGAGAATTGGTTGACACGGGTACTTTCACTAGTAGCAATAATAATGTGCGCAGCCGCAGTCGTACCTCTGCATCGGTCTTGTGGTCTATAGCGAGTGGGTCTCCCGCAGAGAATGTTGAGGTCACTAGTGCTGATATCAGCACCATCGTTCAGGAAATTGTCAACGACAGCTCCTGGGCTTCCAATAATGCGATTACTATCATCATAGAAAATGACAGTGGCTCTGGATTGCGAGAATTTGAATCCTACGATGGAGATTCAAGCGAAGCACCTTTGCTAAGAGTCACCTACAATACCGGTCCAGTCTCAGCGGGAACAGATACGGATCAAACTATTGGCTTGAGATTTCAAACGGTTCTTGTTCCACAAGGTGCGACCATTACCAGTGCCACGCTCAACTTTACTGTGGCACGCTATTCTTCAGGTCTCACATCAATGACCCTTACCGGTGAGGATGTGGATAATTCAGTTCAGTTCACTACTACCAATTTTAATGTGACTTCACGGATCGATACTGCTGCTGCTGTCGCATGGACTAACGCAGATGATTGGCTAGTAAATGATGAAGTTAAATCAAGCCCGGATGTCACTTCAATCGTACAAGAGATTGTGGATCGCACCGGATGGTGTGGCGGCAACGCACTCACTTTCTTGATCGAAGGCAGCGCTACCAATGTCGCCA
>JAESQG010000435.1 GCA_016765265.1 Pseudomonadales bacterium
GCTGCCAAATTATCGGTATTGCTATCGCTGGAGCCGCTGTCTCCATCGGCGCAGGCGCACTTTTACTCTTGCAAGCGGTATTTATCGGCTTTGCACTCATCGCCACTTGGATGGTGTTGCCAGCGCCCTCGTCCCGAGACCCGGAAAGCACCAGTTCACCCTTGAGTGATATTCGAGACGGTCTTAAAGTAGCACTGGATACACCTCTAATCATTCCTATTATTTTATTGATGGTGGCCATGGGATTTTGCTTTATGGGCTGGTTCTTGGTTATCTTGCCGCTCACCATCAGAGATGTGTTCGCCGGTAATTCACCGCAATTAGCTTACGCCCATACTTGTTTTATGAGTGGTACAGTGGCAGCCATGGTGGGCGTATTACGATTCGGCCAAATAGCCAGACCCGGCAAGGCTTTGACATTATCTCTTGCTACTACAGCGTTGTTACTCCTCATCACTCAATTTCATATGTCGTTAACACTCTATCTGGTCTGCGTATTTCTGTTTGGCATGGCTTCCGGCATCAACATGGCTATGGCACGAAGCATCGTGCTAGAAAAAGCCCCAGCGAGCTATCGTGCCCGACTACTCTCCATTTTTCAGCTTGGTTACCTGGGCGCGGCACCAATTGGAGCCCTGGCAATGGGATATCTCACTGCTTTTTTAGGGCCTCTACAGACCGCCTTAATCTCAGGTAGCTTACTTGGACTCGTGGTTTTAATTGTCGTACCCGGCGCAGGACTTTGGCCCTATCAGCGAGAAACAGAACAGTTAAAGAGGACCAAATAGTCAAAGAAAGTAGTGAATCAGTGCATTACCCTAAAAAACCCAAACTAATTTAAACACAAGGAAATCACAGGAGAATTTGTATGCCCATTCAGACATTTCCACCCATGACTAAGAATTTCCCCAGCTTCGATTGCGACGCCCACGTAGTGGAACCCGCACTCATCTGGGAACGAGCGGCTGAATATCTCACTCGCGATGAATTAGCCGCACTAAAAACCACTATGTGGTATGACAGTGAAACTAACCAAATGACGGTCAATGACCTGGTGGGAGCAGGTCAACAAGCCGAGCGACGTGGCGGTATCAAAGCCAGAGTTAATCTACTTACCCTTGCAGGACCGGGTGTTAAACACTCCATCCAACGCGCCTTCAATGTCCGCAATTTAAACCCTAAAACGGCGCTCACCAGAGAACAATCAGATTACTTGGATCATCGAGGGGCTTCTGAACCTAAAGCCCGCCTGATTGATATGAACACCCAAGGCATCGATCAAGTGATGTGTATTCCCTCTGACGTTGACACCTACCCCTGGCTAATCAATGGCAACGGTGCCACTGCCATGTGCAAAGCCTACAATGAATGGGCCTGGGAATACTGTCAGGAAGATCCAGATCGACTTTTTTTCGCGGCCTTATTGCCCCTACAAGATCCTAGGGGAGCGGTTAAGGAATTATACCGAGTAGCGGCCAAGGGATGTCGAGTAGCACTAGTTCGTCCTGTAGACGCGATGGGAAATTACCCCTTACAACCTAAATTTAACGGCCTTTGGCGAGCAATGGAAGAGACCGGGATGGTCTACGGTATGCACCCCTTCCCTGCTTTCGGCGCGCTAAAACCACCCGGTTATACGGAGCAATATTCAGCCTCAGAGTTGATAAACCGCACCGTGGGCTCTGCCGGCATTCCGCACTCCTTTCTCACCAATGTGCAAAACTTTCAATCTGAAGCCTCATTGTGGGTAGTCTCCGCGCTGTTTTCCGGTTTCTTTGAGCGGTTCCCCAAATTGAATGCAGCGGTGTTTGAAGCCTCTTCTACTTGGCTCAGTTTTGTGCTGGATGAATGCGATAAATATTACAAACTGTATAGAAATGAACGTGCCATGCATCCCTTAAAGCAATTACCTAGCGAAACATTTGCTGAGCATTGTGTCACCGGATTTGAGGGTGACGAAGCTCCCCCTTCGCGGATGCCCGAGTTTTACGAGGACATATTAGTTTGGTCATCTGATGTATACCATCATGATGGCGACGACGTCTGGCGTGCCCTCGAAACCATGCATAGCTGCAACCTGGACGAATCTTATCAGCGTAAATTCCTCGGCGAAAATGCCCGTAAGATCTACAAGATCGAGGCACCCAAGAAATTTATTACCGAACGAGTGACCGAAATCCATCGTCCCGATTGGTGGCCAACACAAAAGGAGATTGACTTTGCCATGACCCCGGAAGCAGGGATAAAGAAAAGAAATATGAAACGCGCGATAGGTGAGGGAAGATCATGAGTCAATTATCCAGTGTGACTAATACTACAAGTTCTAATACTACAAGTTCAAAGAAAAAAGCCTTCGCCGTTTTTGATAGTGATTCACACATAGTGGAGCCTGAAGAGATATGGACAAAGTATCTTGATCCTGAATATCGAACTTTGGGTAAATTTGCCCTCTGGCGACAAGAGGGTCAGAACAATTCCTATTTAAAAGTGAACGGGAAAATGTTCCGCGACACCATGAACTCTAACATCCCGCGCCATGCTATATGGAAACCCGGCATGACCTGGGAAGATGTGGGCGAGCTAGATGCCTCTGTTCCACATGAAAAAGCAGCAGGTGCATCCGACCCCAAAGCACGTTTACGCGATATGGATGCCATGGGTGTTGACCAGACATTACTGTATCCAACTTGGTTCGCTGAAGGTTTTCACTTAATTGAAGATCCCGATGTGGCCTATGCCCTAGCAAGAGCTTATAACGATTGGATCGCTGATTTCTGTGCGGTTGCGCCGGAGCGTTTATTTGCGGCGGCCATGATACCACTACAAAACATGGATTTCGCGGTAGAAGAACTACAGCGTATTTCCAAGATCCCTTGTTTCCGTGGCGCTTTTATCCGGCCTATGTTTATCGAAGGTCGGTACTTTACTCATCCTTATTATGACCCCTTATGGGCAGCGCTTGAAGAGCTTGGCATCACTGCTGCGGTTCATCCTGCCAGCGGCTTGTGGGAGCCCGAGTGGACCTCTCACGCACCTTTTATTGAAAAGATGAAGAATCGTTTAGGCGAGCTATCGTTTATACGCGATACCGGCGGTGGACCTAACGCAGGTGGCGGCAATCAAGGTGCCAATATGGCTTTTCTAGCCACAGGAAAATTAGGCCATCCATTGGCCCCTGTGATCTCACCGTGGTTAGACAATCACATGTTTGTGGGTTCTACCTTAATCGGTTTCACGGTCATGCAACGTTACCCAAAGATGAAAGTGGTGATGGCCCATGGTAAGGCTTCATGGATGGATGAAATCCTCGAAAAAATGGAAGCATCCGCGCTCACCGTCCCACTACTCACTAAATATCCCGTACGAACAGATCCGGAAAAAATGTGGGAAGAAGGTGAAGTCATGTTAGGTTTTGATGCCGATGAGCGGATGATCCAACAATTACCGGGGGACTACGTAGAAAAAGTAGTGTGGGCCTCACATTATCCGCGCCAAGATACTACCACTGCTTGGGACGCCATAGCCAAACTTAGCGACGCCGGGGTTGATGATGACACCATCGCACGGATGCTAGGGGGCAATGCAGCGGCACAATTCAATGTACCCTTGACTCGACTAGTCGGTTAGTAACACCACTAGGGAGTGAGTCCAAATCAACTAACTTGGACTCACTCAAACGTTTAGAGAAAATTAGTATTACAGTTCACTGAGGAGAAATAGTATGAAGGTAGATGGCGAATTACCCTTTGCCATGGCAAAAGTAACAGACAGGCTTAACGATATGGTGGCAGCCGGTTTTAATGGCGCACAATCATCAGAGACAGGACATGATCCTTTTTTACCTTTGGTCTTGGCTGCAGAGCATAGTAAAGATATCGACTTGATTACCGCCATTGCCGTCGCATTTGCCCGCAACCCAATGAACCTTGCCACTATTGGTAATGATCTTAACGGCTACTCTCAAGGACGTTTCATTCTTGGGCTAGGTTCGAAAA
>JAESQG010000436.1 GCA_016765265.1 Pseudomonadales bacterium
AATTGGCTGCCTACATCAATCAAAAAGAAGAAGTCATTCCGAAAAACATTATCGAAAAAAGATCGTTTAAGGTAAATAAGAATTGTCGGTCGCTTAAGTTTAGAGTTGGAGGTTCGAATAGCTCAGAAATTTCGGATTCATTGAGGGTTTTTAGCTGTTTGAGATTACCATTTGCACTACCTAAAAGGCAGCGATTTTGACCAATAACCATCGAAATGGAAAAGACAGTAAAGTAAGCCCCCTTTTTTTGAAGGCATTACCATTAAGATTGTTAGATAACAACCATTATGCTAGAATAACCAAATGGTTGTTAATAGGTGGTCATATGGATAACAAGAAGAATGCTTTAGCTACTCCAAAGCGAGGGGTAGCTGTAAAACCACACAAGAGGAGTAAACCGGATTCTGCTAGGAATGCTGTACAAAAAAAAGTAGTGGTTGGTAGAGGTTCTAATACAGGTAAGTTGGTTGTAGCTAAAGTTACTGGGTTAAAAAGTCATACCATGGACACCGTAAAAGTGCTTAATAAGATTAAGGCAGGATTGCCTGTCCAGTCTTTTTTGATACTTGTCGAAGCGTATGACGCTACTCAAAAAGAAATGGCTGAAAGTCTTTCGATTCCAATTTCTACATTAAACCGTCGTAAAGTATCAGGTAAGCTACACACAGACGAGTCGGATCGTGTTGTTCGCTTTGCAAAATTAAAAGATGATGCAGTGGCTTTGATGCAAGGAGATGGGGATGCTGCTATTTCATGGCTTCGTACACCACAAGATATTCTCAGCGGTGAATCTCCTATGGCTCATGCATCAACGGAATTAGGAGTGCGCGAAGTAGAGGCTCTTATAAGTCGTATTAGACATGGTGTTTTTAGCTGATGCCTGAAGCGTGGCGTGTTGCTGATTCTGAATACAGTGCAACTGTAGATGATATGTTGTCCGGGGAAGGCGCATATCTTTGTGGTGGGCGTTGGAATAGTCCGGGCTTTCGAATAGTTTACCTTGGATCTAGTCTTGCACTAGCCGCTATGGAGTTATTAGTTCACCTTGGCAGGCCTGATATCATAAAGAGGTTTAATAAGTTACCTGTTTCTTTTAATGAATCACTAGTGATGCATATAAATATTGACGATCTCCCAAGTAACTGGGCTAATAATACAATGCAATCTTCTGTTCAAGATGTCGGAAATATGTGGGCAGAAGATAAATCATCTTTATTGTTGGAAGTTCCGAGTATAGCGGTTCCTGGGGACTATAATTACCTACTCAATCCAAATCATTCTGATTTAGAATTCTTAGAGATAGGTGAAGTAACAGAATTTGAATATGACCCAAGAATTGTTAAGTGATTGAATAGACCCACATGCGACAAGATCCTATGGCCAATGTATCTCATAGCGGGTACTGCGGCCGCCACCCTCTAACTTTACAATGCAGTTTTTCTCAAGCAGATCACTTAGATGCCGTGTCGCGGTTGCCTTACTGACCTTGGTCAGACGTTGATATTTCGCGGCATTCATACCACCTTCAAAACCACCGGGACCCGCATCTAGTAGCCGATTCAGCACCTTGGTTTGTTCCGGATTTAAACCATCTTGCCCATGGACTTGCCAAAAGAGCGCCTTTTTTAAAACGAAATCGATTCGATCTAAAGCGGCTTCCAGAGATTGCTTCAATATTTCTATAAACCATTGCAGCCACTTTGTAATATCGAGATCACCCTTTTGGGTTCTCTCTAGCACCAGGTAATATTCACTGCGATTTTCCATAATGCTGGCAGCCATCGCGTAGAAGCGTATCGCCTGATGTTCGGCTTGCGCCAAGGCATAATCCGTAATCGCTCTGGCTAAACGACCATTACCATCATCAAAGGGATGCAATGTTACAAACCATAAATGTGCTTGTGCGGCTCTTAGGATGGGATCGAGGGCAGCATCAGTTTGACTGACCTCCAGCCATTGTAAAAAATCTTTTAGTTGCTGCTCAAAACCTTGCCTGGGAGGTGCTTCAAAATGCACGACTCGCTTCTGATGGGGTCCTGAGACGACTTGCATGGGCTCTTCACCACGCGGTTCACCGATACGTATTTCTTCGAGTCGAAATTCATCCTCTCGCTTTTCTGTAAACAGGTATTGGCAGCAATAGATGGGGACAGGCGAAACAGCGTGGATAAAAGAATAACGCTGGGAAAACTTGAAAAAGCAGTAGGCCTGGGCACATAGATAGCTAAAAGAAGCAGTGTAATAGCGATGAGAATATTGAGTGCAACCAAAGTATCGGCAACAAACAGCGGTAGCGGTAGCGGTAGCGGTAGAATCATTAGAGCAACAATACCCACCACGCCAAAAGCTAGAACGATATCGCTATACCCTTGTTTAAAGAACGATGACGAACTCATTGTGAACAGGCTCCTGTAGATCAATGCTTCAGATAGAAAAGTAAATTGGAATTAGATGCTAGAAAAGGTGGATTAATAATTTGACAGATATGACGCAAAGAATTTCGAGGTTCTACGGAAAAACAGGGAGACCTCCGGCTTCTAATGCCGGTACATCGTCTTTTCCTGCTGCGTATATAATTCGAGATGTTAACCGAGTAGTGTCGAAAAACTTTACAGTTTTAAAAGCATAGCTATGGGCCCCTAAGAAACTGATTTATTTATATAAGTAATAAATATTTGGCACATATGCTGCGTCTGGCCAGGGGTTGAACTAGCTACTCAGTAGAATGAAGTGGTTAGTTTTGGGTGAAATTAGATTGAGAGATTCTGATTTTACGAAACGATAAGGTTTTAACTAAAAGGTTATGGGGAGTTGTAGTATGTCGCCTAGTCATCGAAACAATAAATCAGTTGCCACTATTTTACGTTTGGGAATATTAGCCGCAGGTATTTTTGGTTTTACTGGAAGTGCAGTAGCTTTCCAAGTGCTATATGAATCCGATGCGGATACGAATGTTAATGAGTTGGTAATGAACAGCTTTGATACGTATAGCGATTTCACTAATTATACAGCAGATATAATAGATGTAGATATTAGTGCTGCCTACTCATCTACTGGCTTAACCTACGATGGCGATGATTGGCATATACTCTATGAGTCGGACTCGGATACTAATGTTAACGAGCTAGTTTTAAACACCTTTGATACATGGCAAGACGTACTTGATTACAATTATACGGCCACGATTATAGATGTCGATATTAGCGCGGCATATTCCTCTACTGGAATGGCCTACGCTGATGGTCAATGGCATATTCTTTATGAGTCCGATGCTGATACTAATGTTAACG
>JAESQG010000437.1 GCA_016765265.1 Pseudomonadales bacterium
GTTCTAGGTTCTAGGTTCTAGCCTATGAAATTAACCAACAACATCAACCTCAGATAATAATCTCTGTACCAAACTACTTCCTTCATGCCCAGTATGATCGGCACTGCCTCGCAAACGATGTTCCGCTACCGATGGTAATACCTGTTGTACATCCTCTGGAACCACATGCTCTCTTCCATCGACATAGGCCCAGGCCTGAGAGCTTCTGACTAACGCCAAAGTCCCTCTAGGCGATAAACCATAAGCAAATCCGGGTGATGTTCGAGTAAAGTGAACTAACCGTTGTATATAGTCCACTATGGAATCAGACAGGTGTACCTCTTTAACCAACAACTGCAGTCGAAATAAATCATCCAACTCCATAGCGGGCTTTAAATCAGCTAACAAACTTCGTCGATCCACACCCAAAATAAGTTCTCGCTCGGCCGCTGAGTCTGGATAGCCCAAGCTCACTTTCATTAAGAATCGATCTAATTGAGATTCCGGTAGTGGGAAAGTCCCCATTTGAGTACTTGGGTTTTGCGTTGCGATAACGAAAAAGGGTTTCGGTAACTCGCGAGTCACCCCATCCACCGTCACTTGGCGTTCTTCCATCGCTTCAAGTAGTGCACTTTGCGCCTTTGGTGTCGCCCTATTTATTTCGTCTGCCAAGATCACTTGAGCAAATACGGGCCCTGCTCGAAATTCGAATGTTGATTTATTTTGATCGAAGATGGAAACCCCGAGAATATCTGCGGGCAATAAATCACTGGTAAACTGGATTCGATTATATTGTAATCCTAAGACTTCGGCTAAAGTATGAGATAGCGTTGTTTTCCCCATACCGGGTAAATCTTCTAACAACAAGTGGCCTTTAGCTAGCAAACAAGCCAACGTCAATCTCGCCTGTTCGTCTTTACCTAGCACAATACTATTGATACCGTTCAGCGCTTTTTTAATCAGGCCGTGCATGAAAACTCCAGTGTTGAGCCCTATTCAGGTACGTCGCTTTTAAACTCCTGCACCTTAAGCAAACTGTCCATAGTTCACTGATTTATTCACCCTTTCTATAACTGTAGTTGTTTTATTTAATCGATGAGGGAAAAGAACTACTGATGAGGAGATAGTAACTACTGACGAAGAAATAGTAACTACCTATTAAAGAGCAGACAAGCCGCGTTGCATATCTGATATCAAATCGTCGATATTTTCCAATCCAACAGACACTCTTATCAAACCTTCTTCAATGCCAGCACGTTGCTTTTCTTCATCGCTCAAACGGCCGTGAGTGGTGGTTGCGGGGTGGGTGATAGTAGACTTTGTATCACCCAAATTAGCTGTAATAGAGACTAACCTTGTGGCATCGATATACTTCCATGCAGCGTCACGTCCTCCTTTTACAACAAAAGACAATACGCCACCAAATGCCGATTGTTGCTGAAGAGCCAATGCATACCCCGGATTAGTTTTCAATCCCGAGTAATGCACTTTTTCAATCCCTGCTTGGGACTGAATCCATTCTGCTAGTATTAATGCACTTTCACTATGGGCTCGCATACGCAGGCTTAATGTTTCCAAGCCCTTCAATGCTATCCAGGCATTAAACGGGCTCATGGTCGGACCGCAGGTTCTTAATACGCCATACACTTCCGCCATTAATTCTTCATTACCCACCACGGCTCCACCAATGCTTCGGCCCTGCCCATCTAAATATTTGGTGGCAGAATGGATGATGATATCAGCCCCCAACAATAGCGGTCGCTGCAAAGCAGGTGTGCAAAAGCAGTTATCGACGACGAGCAGACAACCTCTATTGTGAGCAAGTTCAGCCAATTTTTTGATGTCCGCTATTTCGCAAAGTGGGTTGGATGGTGTTTCTAAAAACAGGTACTTAGTATTATCCTGAATCGCTTCCTCCCACACTTTCAAATCAGTCAAATCCACAAAGGTAGTGGATACACCAAACTTTTGTAGGTACTTCTCATAAAGGACATTGGTTGTTCCAAAGACACTACGAGATGAAACAATATGGTCGCCTTGCTGTAAAAAAGCTAACGCCGTCGCTAAGATTGCGGCCATGCCCGATGCAGTAGCAACACATTTGTCTCCACCTTCCATTTTAGCCAGTTTGTCTTCAAATGAACTAACAGTGGGATTGGAAAACCGCGAATAAATATTCCCCGGTTCGTCGCCAGCAAAACGCGCCGCGGCTTGGGCCGCATTATCAAAAACAAAGCTAGAGGTCGCAAAGATAGGCTCCCCATGGGAACCATACTCTGTTCTCAGTTGCCCTGCTCGTATGGCTTTAGTTTCAATTCCAGCAGAATCAAGAATTGCTCGCAATTCCGCTTCTTTATCTATCGACACATCCTAATCCTCAACTCATCCAAGGTTTGATATAGTGGGGGTTACTGGGGGTTACTGGGGGTTATGCAAACCAATGGTTTCATTATCAGCCGCCTGCAATTCTGCCGTTGATTTCGATTGTTCATCATCATTGCGCAAATTTTCCAAGTCCTGTAGATATTGCCCACTGACATCAGCCGTAATATATTCCCCATTAAAGACAGAACAATCAAACTGAGTAATCTTGGGGTTCCCTTCGGTCGCTGCCTCGCACAAATCTTTCAGATCCTGAAAAACCAACCAATCAGCACCAATAATCTGGCGTACTTCTTCTACACTGCGCCCATGTGCAATCAATTCTTTGGCCGAGGGCATATCAATACCATACACATTTTGGTATTTAACCGGTGGCGACGCGGAAGCAAAATACACTTTATTTGCCCCAGCATCTCTGGCCATTTGAATGATCTCATTGCAGGTAGTCCCGCGCACGATAGAGTCATCCACTAACAATACATTCTTACCCTTAAATTCCAGATCAATAGCGTTTAACTTTTGACGCACTGATTTTTTTCGCTGGCTCTGGCCTGGCATAATAAAAGTGCGGCCAATATACCTATTTTTGATAAATCCTTCTCGATACTTTAAGCCTAAATGATTAGCAAGCTCTAGCGCAGAAGTGCGACTTGTATCGGGAATGGGTATCACCACATCGATATCATGGTCTGGCCATACTTTCAGGATTTTTTCTGCCAATTTATCGCCCATTCTCAACCGCGCTTTGTAAACCGAGATACCGTCAATAATAGAATCCGGTCTCGCCAAATAAACGTGCTCGAAAATACAGGGAGACATCACGGGATTTTCAGCACACTGGCTAGTGAATAGCTCCCCTTCATTATTGATAAAGACCGCTTCCCCAGGCTCAATATCGCGCTCCAATGTATAACCTAGGGCGGATAACGCTACGCTCTCAGAAGCAATCATATATTCAGTACCGTCTTGCGTTTCACGTTTTCCAAAACAGATGGGGCGGATTCCTTGGGGATCTCGAAACCCAACAATACCGTGACCGGTGATCATGGCTATGGCCACATAGGCTCCGCGACAACGTTTATGAACGGCCCTTACGGCAGCAAAAATATCCTCTTCAGTTGGGTTCAATTTGCCGAGGCATTGCAACTCGTGAGCGAAGACGTTCAACAATACTTCCGAGTCAGAGTTGGTGTTGATGTGGCGCAAATCAGCCTTAAATAGATCTCCCCCCATTTCAGTGGCATTGGTCAGATTACCATTATGAGCAAGCGTAATCCCATAGGGTGAATTGACGTAAAAGGGCTGAGCTTCCGCTGAAGTTGACGACCCGGCCGTTGGATATCTAACATGGCCAATACCAACATTACCCACTAAACGCTTCATGTGACTAGCCCGAAACACATCCCGGACCATTCCATTTTCTTTTCTTAGGTGCAACTTTCCTTCATCACATGTCACGATACCCGCTGCGTCCTGGCCGCGATGCTGCAATACCGTCAGCGCGTCATACAGAGATTGGTTAACATTCGATTTACCAACGATGCCGACAATACCGCACATCTACTTCACCTCTTTTTTTAAAAAAATTAATTGATAAAACCAGCCATCAACGATTGAGCATTATCCCGTGTCCAGTCTTCTAGCATCATAACGTGTGGGATAAGAGCCGACTCCTGCCACCATGAATCCAATGAAAAGAAATCAAACCAATGTAGTGTACCTATCACCACCAATACAATTAACATTCCTCGGACGGCACCGAATGCCACACCAAAAAGGCGATCAGTACCTGACAATCCAGTCGCTCGAATCACTTCCTTAACCAAATGACTTACCATTGCGCCAACCACTAACGTCGCCACAAATAATAGTACAAATGACACCGCGGCACGGGTGGAATAGGTAGAAATCAGATCCGAAAGCAACATAGATAAACTATTCGATAATAATCGCGCAATGGTGAAAGCGGCAACCCAGGTGGCTAAAGAAAGCGCCTCTCTGACAAAACCTCTCATCAAGCTTATTAGTGCTGAAACACCCACGACACCAAGAATCGCAATATCTGCCCAATTCATCAATTACTTCAGCCCCACCCATTAACAGCACAATAAAGCATTTTATCACCATCCGCTCAGAGAAAGATTTAAGGAACAAACCGGATGAGCATGATATCTTTCAAATTCAGTTCCTTCTCTAGCTGGGCCATTACCTTTACCGCTCGGTCTTTTTTTAATTCAGGCCCCACATACACACGAGTAATAAGGCCAGCATCATTGCCGGTTTTACTGGTTAGCGTTTCCAAGTAAGCATTGTAGCCTTGAGCTTGGAGTTTGCCGACTAAATCTTGCGCATTCGTATTCTGTCTAAAACTCGCCAATTGTATCGTCCAAGCCCCTTGCAAATGGCGCATGGGCGGAGTTGCATTGCTGGCATCTCCCCCATTAATGGATTCTGTATCAGTGAACTGCGCCAAAGCTAACCGATCGGCATTTATCTGAGACATCACCTCATGTTTGCGTACATCTCCCATCTTCGTTGGCGATTTAATGGTTAACATCGCCGGTCTGTCTGGTATCTGCACAGCGTTCAAAATCGGCTCATCAACAGGTCTATTGAGCAAATTAGGCAGTATTATCACTGCCGCACTCACCAATACCACTGCTCCAACTACTCGCTGTTTTAAGCCATCATCCAATTTCTAACGCCTCTTATTGATCTGTACAACCTTAGTCCGTACAACCATAGTCCGTACAACCATAGAATTGTAAGGCTTCCGCGACGGTGTAGAAAGAGCCAAAGACTATAATCAGCGTTTTTTGATCATTAATTAAAGACAGATGTAATAACGCTGCTCTCACCGTCGCAAAATACTGGGCATCATCAACTTGATTTAACACTAATGATGCTTTGAGATCCTCCAGTGTAGACCCTCTTGGCGTATCAAGAGGGGCAACTATCCATCTGTCAATTACGCCTCTTAACGCCTTCACAACGGCTACGCTGTCTTTGTCCTGCAGTGCACTATAAAGTGCGATCACTTTGTTGTATTTTAGGCGAATTTTTGCAAGTTGCTCCGCCAGATAAGTAGCCGCCTGCTCATTATGCGCTACATCGACGATAATTGACGAAGCATTATAATCCAACCATTGTAGGCGACCAGGCACTTCGACATTTTTCATACCTGTTAGAATCGCTGGCTTATTTATATTGAACGGTAAAAAC
>JAESQG010000438.1 GCA_016765265.1 Pseudomonadales bacterium
AGACATGGATTTCAAAGTGGCAGGTACCGAAACTGGTGTTACTGCTCTGCAGATGGATATTAAAATCCAAGGCATAACCGAAGAGATTATGGAAAGTGCTTTAAATCAAGCGCGTGATGGACGACTTCATATTCTAGGAGAGATGGCGAAATCTATTACTCAATCTCGAGACGGTGTCAGCGAAAACGCACCTAGCTATAAAACAATTAAAGTGCACCCGGATAAAATTCGGGATGTTATCGGCAAGGGCGGCGCGACAATTCGAAGTATTTGTGATGACACTAAAGCCTCTATCGATATTGATGACGATGGCTTAGTTCATATATATGGAGAAGATAAAGTGGCTGCCGATGCTGCGATAGCAAGAGTGGAAGAGGTCACTGCAGAAGCTGAAATAGGACGTGTGTACGAGGGTAAAGTAGTGCGCATTGTTGACTTTGGCGCATTTGTTAGCTTTATGCCAGGAACGGACGGCCTTGTTCATATTTCTCAAATTGCGGAAGAGCGGGTAGAGAAAGTGACAGACTACCTGAAAGAAGGTCAGATTATTAATGTGAAAGTGTTAGACATCGATCAACGTGGTCGCGTTAAGTTAAGCATGAAAGAGGCTACTAAAGAGCAGGCCTAATCACGTCGGTTTCAAAACTCAAAATAGACAACGGCTTTTACTTTTTAGTTTAAGCCGTTTTTTTATGGATTTTTAGAATTTGGTACGATGATTGCTTTTACTATCTAATAGGAAATTGTTGAATGGCAAGTTGTTTAATAGATTGTTTCTAGGATAACAGACGGGAATAACGATGGTATTAATCGAGCGACGCAGTAAAACAGGGGAGAATGAGTGGATATCTGCAGTGTTAGTGCTGTCTACGTGCTTTCTCGTTCCCTTTTTAGAGGGGGATATCAAATGGATAGTATTAGCTGTTGTGACGGTACCTATCGTCTGTTTTGAGGCGTTTCGTAAAAAGGTGAGGGAGCCATTAGTTGGGATTTGGGATGAGACGGTATTTTTTTACCGCCGAGGGAAATTAACTGCCACATTTCCTTTAGCTGAAATTAGTGAAATGAGGGTTGAAAGCAAAGGAATCAAAGGGGAGGTCATAATTTTGCACTTAGTGGGCGATGAGGAATTCCGGTTTGATTTGTCTATTTGTCGTCGGCCATTAAGAAAGGCTGTCATCCAGTGTCTTCACAAACATTTAACGTTAAAACCCGGTTTGTCACTTCAGGCGTAATGAAAGTCATTATTAGCTAATCTTATAATAGCTAATAATGCGGCGGCTTTTCGTCCTGGGGTTTTCCTTGATCCATGGGCACAGAAAACTCTTTTAAGGTGTCACTGTGTCGCCTACAGATTAATTCAAGCTTGTCGATTTGCTGCTGTTGTTGATAAATTACATCATTTAATTCTTGGATAGTGTGTTCTTGATAAGCGAGCTTAGTTTCAATTTCTTCGAAACGTTTATCATTCATGGAGTGGCCTAAAGCTTGGAGCCTGAAATTTAAAACGAAGAACCGGGTTGTTTAAGAAATTCTTCCTCTTCCTCTGTTGAACGGCGACCCAAGATGGCATTTCGATGCGGGTATCGACCAAACCGATCAATAATTTCTTTATGTTTTCGCTCGAATTCTAGATTATTTTCCAAGCCTTCAACACTAAAAAGTTCGATTGCTTTGCTGTGTATTTCCGATGATTCACTGTGCATAAACGGCATATATAAAAAAATCTTTTGATTTTGGCTTAAAGAGACATCTGCTTTAGCGTGTATCGCCTCTTGTGATAGGGCGAGCGCTAATGCATCGAAAGCAAAGGAGATGGGGGAGTCTCGAAAAATATTTCGCGTGAATTGATCAAGTAAAATAATTTCAGCTAATCTTCCTAGTGGCTCGTCACGCCATTGGAAAAGTTCACAGCGTATTGCTTTGCTGTGAACAGGCATAAACCGTTTGCGTATCACCTGATCAAATTCTTTATTCTTCATCCACCAATTTTTTGATTCAATTTCTTCAAACCAAAAGCTAATGACGTCTTGGTAGTTCATATTCATCCGTATTTATATAGTGAGTATTTTCTTCACTGAGTATAGTTTATTAAAGGATGGGGAAATACAATATTAGCTAAAATAAGCATTTCCGTGCTGGAGTTGGTCATAGGCTATGCTATAGATATCGATCATTATGCGTTCGGTTCTGCCGAGTCATAAAGATCAAAAGGACCAATTTAGCTAACATATAACAAGGGATTGTTACTGGACTGAGTGCTCTTATTTTAAGGAGGGCGTGTCGTGCCCCTTGCAAAAAAAAATGTCGTTATTCATCAACAGGAATATTTTTGGCGACTGGTCGATGTGGCCAGGGCCGTATCTTCCGCGAAAGATATTGATAGACTGTGTGAAGGAATATTAAGGGAGGCACAAAGTGTGTCTAATGCTGACGCTGGCTCCATTTTATTGTTAAAGGGCGTTGGCGTGGATTCCTATTTAGAATTTGCCGTTATCAAGAATGATTCTCTCAATATTATCAAACAGCAGCCATCTGAATTTGAGTGTTTCCACAATATTCCTTTATATGATTCTGAAGGGAAGCCCAATGACAAAAATATCGCTAGTTATTGCGCATTAAATAAAACTACCGTCAATATTGCGGATGCCTATTGTATTGATGTGTTCGACTTTAGTGGAACCAAAAGGTTTGATAAAAATACCGGTTATAGAACTCAGTCAGTTTTGACCGTAGCACTCAAAAATCATGATGATGAAATAATGGGTGTTTTGCAATTATTAAACTCACAAGAGCCGAGTACGGGGCTTGTGAGTCCTTTTCGCCCAGAGGTGCAAATTGTTGTTGAGGCTTTAGCATCACTTGTTGCACTATCCATAGAAAATAGAATGCTCCTAAGAGAGCATCGAGATTTACTAGTTCGGCTCTCCACAGAGCCTACCACCTCCCGCTTATTTGAACGAATAGTGCGAGAGGCGCAACTTATTACCTTCGCTGAGGGAGGGACGCTTTATTTAGTATCGGGGGAAGGTAAAGATGCCCGGCTTGATTTTGCGGTGGTGAAAAATGAGGTGTTAGATTTTGAAATTGGAGGAGATGAGGGGGAACCTGTAGACTTGCAACCGCTCTATTTGTACAAGCAGGATGGATCTAAAAATTTAACCAATGTTGCCACTTTTTCTGCACTAAAAAGACATACTGTTAATATTCAAGATGCGGGTGAGGC
>JAESQG010000012.1 GCA_016765265.1 Pseudomonadales bacterium
AGTATTTTCCAATTAACAAATGAGTCTGAAACAGGCAACTTAGTTATGCTCGTTTTTTGTCCTGTTCAAAGATTAGGTTAAACAACTTTTCTCGCTCAGTTTTCAATATTTGAGCCGCTTTATTATCACTTACTTTGTTAGCAAGCTCATCCAGTTTCTCAAAGGACACGCCAGATTTCAAACATTTTTCCGAATCGTGAAGTGACTTTAATTTTTCATACGGTGTCATCATGCTTTCATAGGGGTAAGCTTTTCGTTGTTTGCCTTTATCATCTATTTTTATTTCAGGAAAAAAACAGGGACGGTGATAATTGATATACGGAAAAAGATAATCCAAACTAAACTGATTCATCTCTTGTGCCCATCTTTGTTCAATATGCTGATACCCAAATTGTTTTCGGACAATAGAAGCATTTTTGCTTTCAACTTGCGCATTGTCATTCGTTTGGCGAGAGCGAGATTTAGTAAACTCAATTAAGTTTTTTTCTAATAATTTTGAGACTGTTTTGTTAATATATTCTGAACCGTTATCTGAATGAAATCCTTTTATTTCAAATGGAAAGGAATCTAAGATTTGTTCGAGTATGGGTATGAGAAAACGTTCACTGATTTTTTCAACTGAGCATACCACCTCAAACTGGGTTACTTCATCTACCGCATTGATATGATAGACGCCTTTATGCTTGTCTAAATCGCCTTGATGCACTGTATCAATCCGGATATAGCCAGGTTGTCCATTCGGCTGAGGTTTTCGTCGATCACCAATAGCCACTTTTCTTGCTTGAGTTTTTGTAAAGTTTCGTCGTTGTCTTTGATAACCGGTAGAGGCCCTTAGATTATACAAATGTGATACGGATATTGTCGCTAAGTTTTGGTATTCTAGTTCATCAAAAATGTGATAGGCACGCTCACAAATCTTTTTAATGGCATGTCCACACGGCGTATCATGTTGCTCATCTGTTTTTGCTAATAAGCGAATATCTTTTTCTTTATATTGACGAGAAAACCCGTGGCTGCGACAGGGCTCCCATTTGATTCGACCGGTTTTTTTATATTGAGAAATGAGTCGTGTGAGTTGCTGGCGAGAATACCCAGTGATCTTTATTAGAAAGCGAATAATTATGCCTTTATCATTTTTTACGCAAGTCATATATTGAAACCTGACCAGTATCTTTTGTATAAACCGATACCGTTCAGACTTGTTGCCTAACACAGAAAAGGCGATAGCTTGATTGCCTTGAAGGAAATCCTCTAGGGATTTTATCGTGGTTAATTTATCTACATTCATGATCGTTTCCATCTATGGATCATGAACAGGAATTGAGCTCATTTCACCTTTTAAGACTCATTTCGTATTAGAAACAAGGGTATACTTCAGACTCATTTGGTATTGGACAAGTCTGGCCCTTTTATTTCATAGCTACCGAGGCTATAATAATTTCGTGCTTGTACGGCGTTTGTAGTCCAAGGACCTCTTGGGTCATTGTCATTATTGGTATAATCTTTGTTAGCCTTTTCTGATCTAGGTAATAGGTTGCGCTGCCAATTAATTTTAGATTTTGCATAACAAAGTACATGATCATGCATATCTGAAAGATATTTAGCCGAATTTTTAACGGTATATAATTTTTGCCAGATATTGTTTGATATGAAGTTATTTCGTCCAAACACTTCATCCATGATCACTTTCAAATAATGAACTTCATTGTCATCAAGAGATACCCAAATGCTGCCGTCTTCGGATAAGAGCTCTCTTAGCAGCTCTAGGCGTGGGTAAATCAAGGAAAGCCATTCACTGTGCTCTAAATTATCATCATAATGATCAAAAGCTGATTTCGTGTTGTAAGGTGGGTCAATATAAATACACTTCACCTTGCCCGCATAAAACGGTAACAAGGCTTTCAGTGCTTCTAAGTTGTCGCCCTGTATCAACAGGTTCCCACTGTCCTTTTCTCCATAGGAAAGCTCGGGGACTTCTTCCAATAGTCGATAGTCGCAATTTGCGGCGGTTTTGGTGGTCGAGTCTTTATTGAGCCAATGAAGCAGTGGCATGTTATCCCCAGTTATTAATGGTTGGTTTCTAGTTAAGGTGGTTGATTTTGCACGAAAACCTATATGGTGTCTCTGTACGTCAGTGATATGACGCCGGTATTTTGCAATTCTGATAATTAGCGATAGACATTGTTGCTGATGGTTGGTTTCTTTTTGCTCAGGCCGCTTTAAATATTGAATTAAGCCCCCATAAGATACATTGGCATTTTAATTGATGTTATTAGGGCGTTCGGCTGTGAGAAAAGCAATAATTAACCACCTTGCTATGGGGTAGCACCATGAGTGCACAATATTCAAACCGACAGTTTTTTAGAAAAACCCCCAATTGGTATCTAGCCAAATTTTTTGAAGCCAAGGGCGTTCCGCTTGACGTTAATGTCATTCAACTAAAAGAACAGGATGCCGATATCCTCCAAGGCGCCTTAAACGAGCTTACACCCAGCCAAATAATGGGTATAGAGGCTGAGTTTCAAGATATCAACGCACTGGCTTGTGAAGGCGGTATAAGTGCCTTGGTTGATGAGGCCTACTTTCACAATGATACCGCCTTCATTGATGAAATTGCTGTTATAGAAGGCTTTCACGCCAAAGCCATTTGGGCTTACCTCAACAAACCTGGTTATTGGCGGGGCGCGGCGATGTTTTTGCATGCCGATAATGTGAGCGCATCGTTTTGGAAGAAACGCAACGACTTTCTAAATTTGCCACCGCACCTTGAAGATTCTGATACTGACGCACTAGCCAAAGCCATTAGTGGCTACTTTTCTGATAAGGAGGGAAGGCAATGGCATTCACTTAACAAAACAGCCCATTCACTTAAGGGATTAGCACTCTGAGATATTGTAAGCTCCAACTTAGTTACTCCTGACTTCACTCCCTTTTTCATCTAAGTATTTGATTTAATTAAGATTAGCACTTGCAATTAGGCACTACAATGCTTATCGTTCAACCGATTATGAAGGGGGAGGTGTTACTTAACTTGGTAGGCTGTTGTTGAGGGTTTCAGGCCTA
>JAESQG010000439.1 GCA_016765265.1 Pseudomonadales bacterium
AACAGGGGGAAACGCGCCATTGCGTTAGATATTACAAAACCAGAAGGGTTAGAAGCTTTAAAGCGAATGATTCGAGAGGCAGATATCTTTGTTACAAATACTCGACCCGGTGCTTTGGAGCGAGCAGGGCTTGATTATGAAAGTCTCAAGAAAGAAAACCCGAGACTAATTTATTCTAGTGTTTCCGGTTATGGAATTAAAGGCTCGGAAAGAGATCGTCCTGGATTTGATATGGCCGCTTTTTGGTCCCGGGCCGGCGCTTGTAACATTATGACACCGAAAGACAAACCCCCCTTTCCATTGCGAACAGCGGCCGGTGATCATGTCACTGGTTTAGCCACCCTCGGAGGTATCATGGGGGCCCTATATGAACGGGAAAAAACCGGAAAGGGGAAGTTGGTGGAGACCTCGTTGCTGCGTTCGGGCATTTATATGATGAGTTCTGATTACTCTATTCAATTGCGATTTGGCAAGTTGGCGTTAACGCCCGCGAGAGAAAAAGCAATGGCACCGTTGACCAACTATTTTCAAGCCGGTGATGGAAATTGGTTTTGCTATCTGAGCCGTCAAATTCCGTCAGACTGGGAGGATTTGGCTAATGCGATTGGCTTGGAAGAATATGCAACGGATGAACGGTTTACTAGCAAACTGGGGCGCCGAAAAAACTCTGAAGCCATTGTCGCCTTACTCGATGAAACATTTGCGCAAAAAAGTATGCAGGAGTGGGGTGAAATCTTGGATGCTGCTGACTTGGTTTGGGCGCCGGTCCTGACTCCGGCTGAGGTGGTCGATGATGCGCAGGCTGAGGCTGCTGGAGCATTTGTCGATGTAACACGGGAAAACGGAACGGTGTATAAGTCTGTTGCAACGCCCGTTCGTTTTCATGATGGCGAAGATGCCCGTCCTCGGGGCCATACTCCCGGTTTTGGACAGCATTCTGTTGATATCCTAAAAGAACACGGTTATTCAGAAGCTGAAATCAAAACAATGTTGGAGCAAAAGGTAATCATTAGTTAAATTGATTTCTTTAAAATCCGTAAAAGACAGTGTTATATCTAAAAGAGGGGTTTATTCTCAGTACTCAGTAGTAAAACGAGCGAGCAATAAATCTTTAAAATTTGTGTAATCAGTATAATGAACAGGAGCAGGAAAGCTTATGGCATTTATAAATCCACCAGGACTACCTATAGAGCGAGGTAAAATCCACGAATTCGCCAACTCCATCGAGTCTGAAGAACCCCTTTTCCATGATGAGGAGGCTGCCAAAGCAGCGGGATTGCCTTCGGTTGTCGCCCCCCCAACTTATACTTCTACCCAGGCGTTTTTTGGTGAAAAAGATGCACCTAACTTTTTTAAGGACCTGGGGCTAGACCTTCGTTATGTTCTGCATGGTGGGCAAGAGTATTATTATGAACGGCCTATTTTCGCTGGCGATGTGCTGACCTCGGAAGCAGGTGAAACTGTCGCCTCCACTAAGGAAGGTAAACGCGGTGGTAGCATGAAGGTTTTTGATATGTATACCAATTATAAAAACCAAGATGGTGAGCTTGTGCTGCGCATTAAGAATACATTATTGCAAACAGCGGGAGTGGTAAAGGAATGAGTAATGCATTTGAAGGCATCAAAGAAGGTGATGAGTATAGCTTTGTAAAAGAAAAGTTCAGCCGCACCGATTTTGTAAGATACGCTGGTGGCGGTGGAGATTTTAATCCCATCCATCATGATCAAACCTTTGCTGAAGCAGCAGGATTGCCAACGGTATTTGGTATGGGGATGTTGACGGCGGGGATACTAAGTAGAATACCTGTTGAATGGTTTGGGCCTACTTCCCTGAAGACCTATGGTATTCGTTTTCAGTCAAGGTTATGGCCTGATGATTCGGTGACCTTTAAAGGAGTTGTGGCTAAAGTCTATGAGGAAGATGGTGTGACACACGCCGATTTGGATTTGACTGCCGTGACTCAAAAAGATGAAGTGTTGATTAAAGGTTTTTCCACTGTCAGGCCTTGGTCGTCCTAAAGGCACTAAACAAACTGAAATACTGATCTGTAAAAGCAAAAAGTCGATATCTGTAGATATCGACTTTTTTTGGTATGTCACAATTTTATTGTAGCATACTAAGTCAGTTTGGCTTTCTAAACCGCATCTGCTATGCGTAGTGGTGATGCAGCTAAGGATTTTATCGCGCCCTCGAAGGCAGATTTCATGCCCTTACCGATAAGCCCACCGACCAAAGGTATCGCAAAATCAAACTCAATATCATAGTTTAATTGACATTGGTTCGCTCCTAAGGCTGAAAAAGAGATCGTGGCAAGATAGTTTTTAATAGGTCCGGCACCTTTGCTAATGGTGTACTGAATCTGACTGGGCTGCTCCCAAGTAACGATGGTCTCTTCTACACCAAACGGTCCAACCCCAATTTTTCTGACTGAACCTACGCCATTTGGATTGGCATCGGTGCTATCGATAATTCTTGTAACGGGGATAGGTAATAGAGTACCAAATTTATCGTGATCTCCGAAAAAATCGAATACGTCATCTACGGAGAGATCAAACACTTGAGATATACTTACGTATGTAGTCATAGCTAGTTCCTTTTAACCTATTTAATGTTGAAGGTATGTTGTTGAAGGTATGTTGTTGAAGGTTTGTTATTTAATGCACTAAATTGGGATTCTTAATTAAGAATGAAATCCGTTTTATTCTTTTACTTCGATAAGTGGGTAGTTTGCCCTACAAACAGCCTAATTTCATTAACCTGCAGAGACATAAAGCAACCCTGAAGTACAGAAACCGGCGCTAACAGAGTGAATTCATCCGTTTTCCAATTGGCGTTAATAATACACCAAAGAATTAGACTAAAAACCTATTTTTCTGAACAAAGGTTAATGTACCCCTAGAGGACTCATTTAGCGTTTAAAAACGATATTCATTGGCTCGAATTTTCGTGTGAATATCTTCTGTCAGCTCAACATAAGTACTATTGCCCGGCAGAGCAACCCGTACGGGTACCTGGACTTTAGTTAAGTCGAAACCCTCTTTTTTCAAACCTACTTTCTGGTATTTAAAGGTGGCCGTTTTTTCCAGATTATCATTGACCCTGACAAATAAGGGTACGGCGTAAGGAGGTAGTTGTTCCATCATATATTGGTAAAACGCTTTTTCATCAAGGTTCGCATTTTTGTCTTTGAGCGTGATTGCGATCATTCCGGCACGACCGTTTGTTTGTGGAATCTCCACACCATAGGCAATAGATTCTTCAACCTGCGGGAACTCATTGGAAACCTTTTCGATTTGACTAGTGGATACGTTTTCTCCCTTCCAACGATAGGTATCACCCGTGCGATCAACAAATTGAATATGACGACAGCCTATTTCTCTCACAACGTCTCCGGTATTAAACCAACAATCGCCTTTTTTAAAGACATCGCGTAACAGTTTACCTTCATTTTTGTCCGTTTCGGTATAGCCGTCAAAAGCGGTAATGGCAGTCACTTTTCCCAGTAATAGCCCCGCTTGTCCCTGGGGAACCTTGGTTATGTTGCCGCTTTGGCTCAAAACAGGCTCCTCTAACTCAGTATCAAAATCGATGACCGCGAAGCTGGTTAGAATTAACCCCACGGTTTTGTCTAAATTAAACAGATTCATCGAGGCGACATTGCCTTCACTTGAGCCATAAAATTCTCGGATTTCGGGAATACCAAATCTATTTTTGAATTCCATCCAAAGGTCTGCTTTAAGACCATTCCCCATTACCAATCTTACGTTATGTTTTCTTTCGGCCTCTGATTCCGGTTGGGATAAAAGATATCGGCATAGCTCGCCTACATATCCAAATGCCGTAGCGTTATGCTTTTCAATTTCATTCCAAAAATTTGACACACTAAACTTTCTAGTGATGGCTAAACTTGCCCCACTAGCCATGGTAGCAATGAAACAGGCTCCGAGCGCTGTCCCGTGGTATAGCGGCAACGAAGAGTAAACCACGTCACTCTCCTTTAGCCCATTTAGCATCATAATCAATCCAAAACCATTGATGATTTTTGAATTGAGTTGAATCGTGGCTTTTGGAAGGCCGGTTGTACCTGATGTATACAGGTACACATAGGGGTCATCTATTTGGTCTGTGCAGTCTACGTGTAATTTACTGGCAGAACAGTCCTTGCTAGCGAAAGCTATATTAATGTAGCCATCTTGTTCACCGCTAGGGTCGTCTAGGGTGGCTTTATCGGGCACGAAATAGAGATTGTTTTCCAGCTTAGTCTCATCTCGGATTACATTAAAAGTGTCAATTAGCTCCTCTCCCACAATGGCCATCGCAGGTTTCACTAAGGTAACGCCGTGTAGCAAGACTTGACCTGATTGGGAGTTGTTAAGTAGGGAGGTAATGGCACCCAACTTAGCGATAGCTGATATGTAGTAGATATATTCGGGTCTGTTTTCCATAAACAAA
>JAESQG010000440.1 GCA_016765265.1 Pseudomonadales bacterium
ATAAAAGCCCAATTCATTCATCATATCAGTGAACTGGGCAAAGTCGATGGGTTTGATCAAATAGCTGTTGGCGTGGTGTTTATAGGCTTTAGCGACGTCAACGTCGGCATTCGATGTTGTTAAAATTACCACTGGAATGGACTTTAAGCTTTCGGTACTTTTTATCTCATCCAAGACTTCCAATCCATCTATTTTAGGTAATCTTAGGTCGAGTAAAACCAAGTCGGGGCGTGAGTACTCATCGGTATCGGTGCTTTTATTACAGTTATGTAGATAGTTCAGCGCCTGCTCTCCATCTGTTACATGGGTTATTTCGTTCGCGATTCGATGTGCTACAAAGCTTCGCACGACCATCTCTGCGTGGGCAGCATTATCCTCTACCAATAGTATTTTTAAGGCTTTCCCATGGCGGTTTTTTCTACCATCATACTCTCCTATAGATTAGGTAATAACTAAATCTCACCCATTAACTAAATTTCACCCATTAACTAAAAACCGTGAATATGAAATGGCGATGGGTGTACTTTCATCTTCCTGCCAACTAGAAACGCTGGCTGCCACTATGCGTCGACCGGCTTTGTTTACTTTCACTCTGGCATAAGTATCCACGCCTTTCGCACTTTTTAAATACTCCGTGGTGTGGTTTACGCACTTAGGTAAATGGTCGTGACATACGGTTCCTATGACCGTCAATGTGGACGAGCATTCTAAAAAGCTCGCAATGATTCCGCCATGTATCGCGCGTATCATCGGATTCCCTATGTGCTTTTCGGTAAAGGGTAAAAGGAAAATTATTTCTCCATTTATGTTTTGTTGTATTTTTATTCCGAGGTAGGCTGCATAGGGAATTGAGTTTACCAAATCATTCGCATTTTTTTCATCAAGTAGAAAATCAAAAGCCTTCGACATACTATTTTTCTCCGCCGCTTACTGCTGAAAAGCGATTCATCTCGGTAAAATTCGGACCCTGTGTGTTCAGCATAAACGCTGCCGTCATATGAGCGACGGCTTCTCTTTCGTCACCCTCACCCTCGTAAGCAAAGCCGCGAACAAACGCAACATTTTTTGTAAGCTCATAACACTCCACTTCTGCAGTAATATCCATGCCTCTTTTAGTGGGTCGCAGATAATCCATGCGTAAATCCAACGTGGCAATAACCATTATTTTTTTTAAGGTAGACATCACACACATGCCCCCAGCGGTATCCATTAGTAGAGTTATAATGCCGCCGTGAATAGAGCCTGTGGTTTTATCTCCTACGAATTTTTCATTATAAGGTAATGATATGGATGCCTTACCTTCCTCCATGTAAATAGGGTTGAACTGGTATTCTTGAAACCCTGGGTGACTTAGACCCGGAGAGGCTGGTGTTTCAGGGGAGGCCTTCCCATCACTTGAATCGAGGTCGTTAGAATTAAGGTCGCTAGCGTTAGGGTCTTGGGAATCCGGCATAATGCTCTCCAATACTAAGTAATAAAAAAGTGAAATATAAATAAAAAAATAAACGGATGGATTCGTGCAAGTAATATAGCTGTCTTTTTCTAAAAGAGCCCTAAGGTGGCGCAACTGACTAGTCACCCTAAGGGTCACGAGTCTCTCGCGAAACAGTCACGTAATAAGTGGATAGCATTTTAATTTATAATAAACAATAAGATAACCCGTATTCTAGGCCTTATTTAAGGTAGAAGATTGATTGTGGTCAATAAAACAATTTAAGTCCATTGACTTAAATTGTTTCCGGTGATTTACTAGCCTGCGGTTGAGGCGATCAATTGGGAATCAGCTGTCGTATCTCAACTACCGTACTTAGAATGTGGATTATTGGAGTAACATTAATGAGTAAAGAACATTTCGACGTTGTCATCATTGGGGCAGGATTATCCGGAATCGGTGCTGCTTGCCATCTTACAAAAAAATGCCCAGATAAAACTTTTTGTCTCTTAGAAGGGCGTGAAACAATGGGGGGGACTTGGGATTTGTTTAAATACCCGGGCGTTCGCTCCGACTCAGATATGTTCACTCTTGGCTATAACTTCAAACCATGGGCCAGTTCCCAGTTTCTCGCTGACGGCCCGTCTATTCTTAATTACATCAAGGAGGCTGCAGCTGAATATGATGCAGACTCAAAAATTCGTTACAACTCGTGGGTTGAATCCATTGCCTGGGACAGTTCAGATGCCACTTGGACCATTACCTATGAAGATAAAAACAGCGGAAAAACAAAACAAATAAGCTGCAATTTTATTAATAGCTGTACGGGTTATTATAGTTATGATGGAGGTTATACGCCTGATTTTGATGGCCTGGCTGATTTTAAAGGCACTGTTGTTCACCCGCAACAATGGCCTGAAGACCTGGACTATAAAGGTAAGAAAGTGGTGGTGATTGGTAGTGGTGCCACCGCTGTGACCCTGATCCCTGAATTGTCTTACGACACAGCGCATGTGACGATGTTGCAACGTTCTCCAACTTATATGGCGGCGGTTCCTGGCATCGATCCGTCAGTGGAAATTGTGCGTAAATTGTTACCTGAAAATCTTTCTTACAGAGTTAATCGTACAGTGAAGATTAGTATCGCTTCTGCATTTTATGAGTTAAGCCAGCGGTTTCCAAAACAAGTACGTAGTCTGCTACTTGGCGATGTGAAGAGAAAAGTCGGGCCCAATATTGATATGAAACATTTTGAGCCCCATTATAATCCTTGGGATGAGCGAGTATGCGCAGTTAAAAGTGGTGATTTATTTAAGGCAGTAAAAGAAGGCAGCGCTTCCATCGTAACGGATCATATGACCGGTTTACTGAAAAAGGAATCTTGTTAAAATCGGGTAAAGAATTGGAAGCGGATATTATTGTTACTGCAACGGGGTTGATGTTGAAGTTTTTAGGTGGCATTAGCGTCACAGTGGATGGTGAAGATTTCGATGTAACCGAAAAAATGAATTATAAGGGCGTTATGCTTGAAGGGTTGCCTAACTTGGGGAACACTTTCGGTTACACTAATGCGTCCTGGACTCTTAAGGCAGACTTAACCAGTGAATATGTTTGTCGGCTGATAAAAGAGATGGATAGGAAACGCGTTCAAAAAGTGGTGGCGGTTAACACCGATTCTAGCATTACAAAATCAAACTTTCTTGATTTTCAATCGGGTTATGTTCAGAGAGCGATGGAGCGATTTCCTAAAAAGGGCTCAAAAATGCCGTGGAAGCTTTACCAGAATTATCCTATCGATCTTGTTCTGTTGCGATTTGGCAAGCTGGCCGACGGGAAATTAAGGTTTTCAAAAGCAACCGGGCAGGCGTCTATAGCCCTTAAGAAAGCGAGCCCCCTTAAGAAAGCGAGTTAACGCAAGAAGAAATAAAAAAGCCCAGTTTAACTGGGCTTTTTTATTGATCTAATCAAGTCATACAATAAAATGCAATCTTATTCCCGTCTAGATCCCTGCAATAACCAAAGCACATCCCCGATTCACCTCTAGGACCAGGAGCGCCTTCATCTGTGCCACCCAATTCCAGGGCTTTAGCATACATCCGTTCTACTGTAGAGAGATCTTTGACGAGTAAGGCCGTCATCATGCCGTTGCCGGGTTGAGCGGGCTCTTCGTTATGGGGTGTAATTGCTGCCAGCATGGCGGCACCCGGTTTGGTAGACCAGAGAATGATATGATCATCTGCCATCACTCGCTTTGCACCGATTTCACCTAATAGTTCATCGTAGAATTTTCCGGCTCTTTCTAAATCGTTAGTACCTAAGGTTGAATATCCTATCATTAGTTATTACCTCGTTATTGTTTGTATTGTGCTTAAAAAAATAGATCGTGTTATATGGATTAGGGTATATA
>JAESQG010000441.1 GCA_016765265.1 Pseudomonadales bacterium
CTCAACCTCATATTCATCCAGCAAGCATACGTCGCCGATTGGAATTACCATTCACGCGCGGTCTTGAAATTCAAATAGCATTTTCCTCCTGAACAGACTTATGCATAAATCGAGAAAGCAGTTTGTTATTGATACGTGCTTTACCTGAATTTATGTAGGATGTAATGACTCCCCTATTTCTATTAAATTTATGCGCCTTATATATAACGTTAGTATTTATTAGTAATAAAATGAGGAGCAAGAATGGTTGCTCTATTATTTTGATTGATTCCGTATTTAAGTTGACTTGTCTCGACGCTTTATGGAATTATCCTCGCTCTAATTTATAAGGGTGCATTGACCCTATCAAATCAATTGCGATCAAAAACTATTTTTTACTGTATCGTTTCAATATAAGAGCGACTAAAGGAAATATCTATGTGTAATTCAGAAGTTAATGTCATTATGGGTGCAGCTTTAGTGTTGTCAGCAGCTGTGTTTTCTCCCGCAACGTTTGCTGAGATTGGCGAGGGTGATTTCTATTGGGGTTTGAACGAACATAATTTAATTTCGAAAGATGACGGTGTGGGGAACCTTAATTTAGCCGCCGTCGGCGGTACTATTGGAAAGCAGATAACGGATGCGCTATCGGTGGAGGGAACGATCGCAATTGGAGTGACAGATGATAGCGTGTCGTTTCCTGTGGTCTATCCCGGTAATCAAACTGTAGATATTGGAGGTGAAAAATACGAGCTAGGTCGTGCAGGGCTGGAAGGGGATGTCGCCGTGAAAATGGAAGTAAAAACGCTAATGGGAGTAAGCCTGAACTATCGGCAACTCATAGGTTATTCAGACCGTTTCAGCTGGTATGGTAAAGTGGGTGCGTACAATCTAAAGCTGAATAGCGATGCAGTAACTACCTTTAATACCAGTCTTGGTGTTCTCACAGATGTTAACTCAGGGACGGTAACCGTAAATAAGATTGCTGCAGGGTTTGGCGTATCGTATTTGTTAGATGGGTTTGGCGATTTTCGGTTAGGTTATGAGAGATATGGGAGTGAGGTTGCGTCAATAGCTTTAAATTGGCGGCGTGGTTTTGATTATTAGTAAGTGGTTTAGAATTTTGGTGTTCCTTGAGAATGCTAATATCAAAATAACCGTTAAGGCAACTGCATTAGCGGTTAGGGACTAGTAGAGTTCGTTCTTCTTCTCTGACGGAAAATAAATTCGCCAGTTGTTCTTCTTGCCGGGAGGCGTCTTGGTAGCCTAGATCGATGAGTTCACTGGCAAACTGGCCATCAAATAAAAGATAGGATGGAATGTCACTGTGAGTATCGTTTTCCCCCTGAACATATTTACGCATGAATCGAGCAAGCAGTTTATTGTTGATGCGTGCCTGACCCGAATTTATAAAATGTGCAGCCATTTCCCCGATGTCCTCGGAAGGTCGAATATGTACCGCTTCTATCGGTCGTAAGGGTGCTCCGCGCAATTCGGTTAACTTGTTATTTAATACCGCGTTAAATTGTTCACCGAAGGCCTGGGTTCCCGCTTCTAGTATTGCGTTTATGCGCCTCAATCGATCCAAATCATATTCCGTATGATCTAACATCAACGCATCCAACGCCTTGCCCAAAAGAAATAGGGGGTGTGGATATTGGGTGCCAGACCGATGCTGAACGTCTAACTCTTCAGGCGTAGAGATATGGCGTAAAGAAACCACCAATAATCGATCTGCTCCTAAACGTATTGCAGGGGACATCGGCGTATTTTGTCGCAAACCACCATCAGTATAATATTCTCCACCAATTTTAACGGCCGAAAATATCACAGGGATTGCCGCAGAGGCTAATACATGTCGGGGACCTATGCGGCTATTTTTTTGCTCCACAAATGGATCTTGACTCCAGCTTTTAGTTGTCTCTGAAGTTTGGGTAAAAACTACCGTATGCCCAGTCCCCACATGGGTGGCAGAAACCGCTAACGCTTGCAAATTACCGTGATGAATATTTTTAGATATATTGCGCCAAGGGGTTTGCCGGGCCACAAAGCGTTCTAGTCCGGTGGTATCTAATAAACCCCCATGCCGGGAACCTCTTGAAGTGTTGTTATCGATAGGCTTGCCGATTAACATGCGCCCGACTTTAAAAATATCGGCAAACTTGATGCTTAATAAATCGTCGATTGTTAAGTCGGTCCAGCTTTTCCGTAATGCTTGGGCTTGAGTATCCGGTTGGTCAAGTGTAGCTGCAAAGAAACTGGCATTGATTGCCCCCACACTGGTGCCGGTAATGATGTCAATCGGAATGTGATAGCCTAAATGTTTTGTCAGCTTTTCCCTAACATAGAGCAGTACACCCACTTCATAGGCACCACGGGCGCCACCACCTGCCAGCACAATTGCTGTTTTTGGCCTATTCACGCTGTTTCGTAAATCTAGATTATTCGACGAGTGCAATGAGATCTCCGATATTCTCCATTACAATGATTTTAGATCAGTAACTTAACTCTATCCACATGGAGCTAAATACAAATGAGGCTATAGCGAAAATTAAGCTGAAAATAATGCGCTCCATTCGCTTAATAATTCTTCCAATGTCTTTAGCCCCGAAGTAGGGATAGCATGGTTAATCACGGCTTTGGCGGCACCGCCTGTGGCTTCGGGTAGGCGATTTTCCCACATAGCCTGATGCAGAGTGGGGGTATCTTCCCAGTTTCCAAGATAGGGTTTAGGGACTTGCACTTTCCCAGCATCGATCATTTGCGTTAGACCCATAACTTCCGCCGCATTGCACAGATGGGTGCCGATGATGCTCGCGCTAGGCATGAGTATTTTTCGTTGTCGCATCCACACTTGTGGGGCGTAAAAGCTGTAACGGCGGCGAGACATTTCACCCACATAGAGAACGATGCCCGTATTGGGTTTTACTAACATGGTGCTGGCAAACAATGAATCCCGATGGGCTCTTTCGATGATGATGTCGGGTTGTCCGCGAGGGTTGTCGGCGGAGCGTAGTAGTTTGCCCACGGCATTGCCTACTGGTTTTAAGGTGTTTTCATTAATGTTGCGTATGACTTCTTTGAAGGCGTCGCTTTCCGGGTCGGGTAGGGCGGGCATGGTGGTGGGCCAATCGAAATTGGGGTAGCGTCGATGGAGTTCTTCCAGACTGACTCCACCGAGGATGGCGTC
>JAESQG010000442.1 GCA_016765265.1 Pseudomonadales bacterium
AAAGCATACTGAAACAGCAGTGCTTTTTTGATGAGTTGATACGTCGCGTACAATCGTTTTTTTAAAAAGCGTTGTTGCCCCTTTACCAAACCGTTTAATCATCTTTTTCCGATTTTGAATACTTTTAGTGAGTTGAGTCGAAGGTTGAAGCACAACTACTAGAGCTAGAGATAATCCTTTGTATAGCTAGCTCGAATTAACTACACATAAATTCCCTATCCTATTGTTTATTATCGTAATATATTGGCGTATGTAGAATTTACTTTAAGTCTATTAATGCGGTAATTATATGACTCGTTTCACCTTCGACGCTCGTCGACAGTTCAGCGAGAAAGCATTTCATTAGCAGCATTACGGACATTCTCTGCTTTGTCTTTTAGAGCTGCTTTTATGAAGGATCGTGCGGCAGTGCTTTTGTATTTTGCCAATGACCGCACTGCGGTTTCACGCACGCTTGAATCCACGTCTCCCATTACTAATTGACCTAAAGACAACAATGTACTCTGATCGCGTATTTCCCCAAATGCCTCTGCCATCTCATTTCTTATTAATGATGAACTATCTGACATTCCGGTTTTTAAGGCTGGAAGTACCGATACTCCGCCAATTTCGATAAGTGCTACGACTGCACGTAGACGCACGAGAGAATCAGATGAATGACGCATGTGGTTTGCAAGGGCATCAATAACCTCTTGTTGCTTAATACCCTCGAGTCGATCAATTTGTTTAATTTGATTAGCAGTGCTCGTTGATGCTACGAGATTTTGATGGATTTGTATTTGAGCCTCGGCGCTGTTATTGACGTACACCCAGACTTCCACTAATTGCTCAGTTAATTGCTCAGTGTTCTTATTATCTTTGGTAGACTGATAGAGCATGACGGTGCTGTAGTCGTTTAGTATATCTGCCACTACTTTTGTGGGTTCTTTTTCTTGATAACTAAATGAGCGTGTAACTCCATGAAGATCACCATCAATGGAAATACGAATACCTGTTTGCTCGCCTATGGCGTATAACACTTGCTGTAGTGAGGCGGCTTCAGTTTCTAGTGTGAAAAGACCATCGCGAATGTAGAGGTCGAGTTCTAAAACAGAATTTTTACCGTGGCCTTGTTCCGGAGCAGCCACAGCGGCCATAGAAAAGAGGTATATAAATAGTAAGCCTACACAACCTTCTGTCAACGATCCCAGGCTGTGTATATAATACCGAATCATTATTTCGTGCTCGTTCAGTTGCTAGAGTTATGCAATGCTCAGTGAATAAATTAACTTAAATGGTGGCTTTATCGTCTTATCGGTTAGTTGATAGTTGAGCGACCTATCTTGATATTTGTGCGTGGAAAAACGTAATGCGACTTGATGGGATATTGAGTAAAGTGTTCTGTGAGTTTCGCATCTAATTCTGGACGCCATGTTTTCGGCATCACTTCTAATATTTGATTTAGCATTTGTTGTGCTTCTGGTTTTTCATCAGCGTTATGTGCACCGCGTAAAGTGGCCGATAACCATAGATAAGCTTTGGCGAGATTTTTTTCTGTCCATAATCCTGTTTTCGGGTCTACTGGAGTGTGGAAATAGAGAGTAGCCGTGGGATAATAAGCGGGAGTATAACCTTGGCTCGCAGCGGCCTCAAACCAGAATGTTGCGCCGTGTGTGTCTATTGGTTTACCAATACCGTCACGTAACATCAGTGCTAAACGAAATTGCGATTCAGCAGATCGGTGTTGCGCGCCCATTAAGAACCAATGTTGCGCAGCAATATAATCGAGGGTTTTATCGTTCCCCTCGGTTTTATCATTTCGCTCACTGTAAAACCGACCTAACCGGGTCATAGCGGGGACCACGCCTTTTTCAGCTACTTGTTGGCATAAGGTGATGCCTTTGGCGGGATTTTTTTCTACACCTAGTCCGTCTACATACAATTCTGCGAGGGAACAAAGCGAAAAATAATGCCCAAGATTTGCTGCCTGTTGAAAACTCCGAACAGCTTCCACGTAGTCGGATGATTTAAGAGTGCCTTCCACCAAGCACTCTCCGTGAAAATGCGAGGCTGCAGGAATCGTAGTTGCGGCGGCTTTTTCATACCAACGGCAGGCTTCAGCGCGGTCTACTGGCCTACCCCAGCCGTTATCATAAAATAAGGCTATTGTGAATGTAGCCAGAGGATTGTTTTTATTATGTGCTGCGTCGATATACAGTGGAAACGCCTTCTCATAGTCACCCGTATTCAAGGCCTTTTGCGCCTGTCTGAGTTCACCGTCAGGACTCGCATGTAATTGTACTGCAACTAAATTCAATGCTAAAAAAAGGTAAACGAGCCCAAGCATCTGCTTCAAAGTGATGTGTATCCGTAATGATATCTCGACGAGATTACTTTACCAAAAAAAGCCGGACAGTAGTCCGGCGTCTTGTTTCTCTCTGCGAAGTCACAAAAAGGTTCTAGTTACGTGAAGGATATACACCGACTAACGCAATAATATGGTTCAGCGCTAGATAGGGCATACGGTTCTCATGGCTAGAGCCACCACCTGTATTGCTCACGATAGTACTGGCCGTAAAGGTGCCTGTGATAGAACCGGGGCTCATGACAACATCCGGTGCACCGGTGCTATAAATTTTGGTGTTACCTTTATCTACACCGGCCGTAATATTACCCCCAGGTGTCTGACTATCGCCATCAGCATCTGTAGTATTTAAGGTCAGGTCTGCGCTGTCTATGGTGGTGCCTGCGTCGTGGGTATGCGAGGGCATTTGACTGGTGACTAAGGTGACAGTTTCCACTCCGCCTCTTTGACCGAGACTATAGGTGCTTAGCCCAGGGCCAGTTTTGGGATGTATTGCAGTACGGCCGCGTAGATCAGGTAATGCAAACGTAGTGCGTCCATCACCGCCATAAGTGGTGCCTAAAATGGAAAATAAAGCAGTGTTGGAAGCAAGTGATAACAGTTGCCCTTCACAGAACGCCCAACCCCGTGGCGCGAAATTACCGCCGAACATGGTGATCTGAGCGATAAACGGTTCTGAAGCTATTACGGGCTGACTTAAACTTAAACTTAAACTTAAACTAGCAGCGACGGTGGCGCTAGCTAATATGCTGAGTGATTTAATTGATTTCCTAATCATCGTTATTCTCCTTTTTTATACTCTGGATCCTTTCGAATTTCAAATTTGGCGCGCCTAGCGAGTTAGTGTAGATCAGTCAAATGTTGAATAAAAGGCGTTTGGGCGAAAACTCGCTAATTGATTCGTCTATTAAGTAGGGTGCCTTCAGATGCAACATCGATATTTCTAGGATTGTTCATAGTTCACATACTCGTTTAGACATCAAAGCAATAACCTTCTCCTGTAGCTGACGACCTCCCAAGTTTGGGATGGTTCATTACATTAGAATTCAGGTGATGCTAGTATAAACTTTTTCAATCGAGGCCAACCACCAATGACAAAGTTCGCAGTTCTGGACCTGTCTCCCATAACCCTTGGCAATACACCTGCTGATGCACTACATAATTCATTAAATCTGGCGCAAGCTGCGGAGAAATGGGGCTACGAACGGTTTTGGGTCGCGGAACATCACAACATGAAAGGCATTGCCAGTGCCGCCACTTCTGTGGTCATAGGGTATATCGCTGGAGGAACTTCCACTATTCGAGTGGGTGCTGGCGGTATTATGTTGCCAAACCATTCTCCATTAGTCATCGCAGAACAATTTGGCACACTTGCCTCACTTTATCCTAGACGGATAGATCTTGGATTAGGCAGAGCGCCGGGTACGGATCAAGAGACTTCTCAAGCATTGCGTAGGACTCTTGCGGGTAGCGTAGACGATTTTCCCAAAGACGTTGTGGAGTTGCAGCATTATTTTCAAGATCCAAAAC
>JAESQG010000013.1 GCA_016765265.1 Pseudomonadales bacterium
GAGTTGTGTTTGGTGGAAGAACCATCGCAGACCCCTGATTTTAAAGAGCTTGCATTGTACATCAATTTCTTAACTGCTGAATTTAGGTTCATTAATAATTAGCATTTGATCTAAAGCGACAATCAATTTTGAATTAAAATTAATAGGATAATACCAGACTATGAACATGTCATTGGCAGCCCCAAAAGGATAACCCATTTGATTGCTCACGGTCCCCGCATAAAGTTCTTTTAGGTCAATTTGGTAAAGCGGAGTTGTTTGATCATCGACATAAATACGGATTGTGCCAGAGGGGCCTATACCGATTAGTCGAGTTATTTGAGTCAGCCATAATCGACTCATAACCCCTGACCCTTCTAGTCTTGCCAAAACTGCGCCTTCGACATAGCCCTCTTCACAGGATGCCTGGTCATAGCGATAGGGTATGGAGACGGAATTGATAGCAATCAAGACATCTGACTTACATCTAAAATGATTGGCGTCGTAGTTCTCTGGCCAGCCAAAGAACCACGGCGTACCGATGGTTAAAAACTGCTCTATACTGCCGAGCTCCGGTTGGACTTCATTAGGTCTCTGGTAGCTACTAAATTGATAATAAGAGACATCTTTAAATACAGGTAAACTCTGCAAACTCGTCATTTCCATGAGAGATTGATCGGTCGCACTTTCCTCAGGGATGATGTTACGGGTACACCCACTGATACCAATCCATAAAAAGGTTATCGTTGTAATCAGTATGAGATAATTATTTGATTCAGTTTTTGTTTTCCCGAGCACGCGTACATCCTTATTTGAGTGCCGTACAAAGCAGCACATTTACAAATGTAATGAAGAGGTCTTGGTCCGTAAAACACTCTTTATTTTGAGCGGTTATTATACAATAAATAAATATTTTTTCAATTCAAAGCCCATTTTGAACATAAAAAATTAACGATAAGCTTAGCAGGCGAAAAGAATACTGTAGGCCTTCTAGCGGGATTCCCTCGATTATGTAGAGTTCTATCAACCTATCAGGGGGCTGAAAGTGTCCGAGCTTTAGTGAGAACAGCACAATGGCTTCTATGGCTTCTATGGCTTCTATGGCTTCTATTTTTTCAGTAGGGTCTGCTCGAAGATAGACTTCAGTTGTTTGAATATCCGCATGCCCCAACCAAAGCGACACTTTTCTGATGTCTCCAGTAGCCTGTAATATTAACATTGCGGAAGTGTGGTTTAACACATGAGGTGAAATCTTTTTATCTTCCAAAGACGAACAGTTTAGTGTTGCCACAATAGCCCCCTGTGTCAGGATAGTTGTCGCCTCTAATTTTCAGTTAGAGGAAAGAAGATGAGAGCAAGATTCACACAATCATTTAAAGTACAGGCAGTGGAAAAGGCACTGAGTCGAAGCGATAATGTGGGTGTGCAAGATATAGCAGACTCCTTGGGAGTTGGCTTCTCAACGCTGCACAGTTGGATTAGACGATCAAGAAAGCATGAATTTGAAATCGCGTCAGAAGATGAGATACGGGTAATGACAAAAGACAAGCGGCCGCAAGACTGGAGTTTAGAGGAACGGGATGGTCGGATCGATGCCATTCATTCGCCCACAAACAAGCTAACTGAGATTGAACGCCAACGCATTATTAACATAGCTAATGAACCCGAGTATGCAAACTTATCACCTAGCAAAATCGTCCCTAAGCTTGCAGATAAAGGCCTATACCTAGCGTCAGAGGCGACAGTGTACCGGATTTTAAATGAGGAGAATCAACAGAAGCACCGAGAAAAAAGCAAACCAGGAAGAACAGTGGTAAAGCCAGAACCATTAATAGCGACTGGTCCCAATCAGATCTATAGCTGGGATATCACCTATTTGCCAACGACGGTGAGAGGCTTGTTTTTCTATTTGTACGTGATGATGGATGTATACAGTCGTAAGATTGTTGGCTGGCAAGTACATGCCCAAGAGTCGAGTGCGTTAGCGAGTGATCTGATGGTTGATGTTTGTCATCGAGAAAAAATAAAAAAGAACCAAGTGACATTGCATTCGGATAACGGCAGTCCAATGAAGGGCGCGACGATGTTAGCCACTTTACAGCAACTAGGCGTCATGCCTTCGTTTAGTCGGCCCTCTGTGAGTAATGACAACCCCTATTCTGAATCGCTATTTCGTACTCTTAAGTACAGACCTGAATATCCAGAGCAAGCGTTTGCTGATATAGCTGCCGCACGAGTCTGGGTTCAAACATTTGTGAGCTGGTATAACGATGAGCATCTGCATAGCTCAATTAAATTTGTAACGCCAGCACAGCGCCATAGGGGGCAGGATAAGGCTATATTGAGTCAGCGTAAGGAAGTATATCTCAAGGCTAGATCTAAGCACCCTGAGCGCTGGAGTGGCGTCACTAGAAATTGGAATTGGGAGACAGAGGTTCACCTCAATCCAGGGAAAGGAAAAGCTGATGTGAAGAAGAATAAGGCGGCATAATTTACAAACCTAGGCGACAACTATCTTGAAATCCGCCGTAACAAAACGCTAGATCAACTAAGAGAGTCGGAGAAGCAAAACCACCAGACCACTTTGTCACTAAAAATTTCGGAACATGAACAGAAACAATTGGAGAAGAAGGTGGAAGAAACGATCATCAAATTAAAAAATGTTAAACAGCAGTTTAAAACTACAAGCACCACTGCCAAAAATATCGACAAGCAGATGGCAATTCTTATTGTGGAGCGAGATAACCTAAAAGCCACTTGCAATACAAAGGAACAGAAAATTATCAGTTTGGCGAATCAATGTGAAACCTTGCAACATGAAAAATCTGTATTGTTGGGACAGCTCAAGCAAGCTCAAAGTCAATTTGATCTCTCGTGACACTCGTTTGTTAGCAACCTCAAGTATACTTTCCCGTTCTAATTTAGAATGGCTAATAGGATTTAGGATTATGACGCGCACTATCAGTAAAGTGGCTAAAGAACTTCATATCAATGTAGAAACTGTTCGCTTCTATGAACGTAGAGGACTGATCGAACAACCGCCAAAACCGGAGGCTGGGTATCGAGAGTATCCCGTTGATACCGTTAATCGAA
>JAESQG010000443.1 GCA_016765265.1 Pseudomonadales bacterium
CACTGTACTCTTATCAACGATCACCGCATATTTATCTAGGTGGTCGCCAATTTCCTCAGCTACGACCAACACAAACTTCAAATCCGCTGATCCATCTCCACCTGGGGGGGTCCCCACAGCGATAAAATACACATCACTGGTTTTCATCGCGCCCGCTAAGTCATTACTAAATGTCAAAAGGCCTTGATCAAAGGACCGTTTGACAATATTTTCTAGTCCCGGCTCATAAATAGGTATTTGCCCTTTATTTAATTGGTCCAGTTTACGCTGATCCACATCAATACAAGCGACGTGGTTGCCCATTTCTGCAAAACAAGCACCTGTTACTAATCCAACGTACCCGGTACCAATGACGGTAATATGCAAGACTCAGCCCTCAAAAATTGATTTTCGATTAAAAATACGACAAGTATTAATAATAAAGTAACCTCAGCTTAATAGCCGAATTCAAAGCAAGTTCTAAGCTTTTTCAACTAATATTAGCTGGCAGATTAGAGTAATCTACTGTGTTTGGCTATACTCAACATTCAGTAGTATGGGCCTTTCCTTATGACCGTTTCTTCAGAATCTCCAGAACCATTTAAGCAGCAGACAACCAGTATGCTGCCTTCCCTCTCCGTACTCCAGATGGCGTTAATCTTAGGCCTCATCTTTGCGGCAGTTGTCCTTGTCTTCCTACCGTCCACGCTAACTTTACACAATAAATGGTTTATGAGTGATGCAGGATACAGTCATGGCTATCTGCTTCTCGCTATCTGTATTTACCTCATTCATGAGGACAAACATAAATATCGGTTGGCAGCGGGCAAACCGAACTGGTTCTACGCTACACCCCTTATTGGGCTGAGTCTTGGATGGATGCTGCTGGGCTTAGCTGATATCCAATCATTGCAACAACTTTTAATGCCTTTCATCTTCATCACTGCCTGCGCTTTGATCCTTGGGTTCCGATTTGCTTTGAGCATATCGCCCGCTGTTTGTTTTCTCCTCTTTGGCATGCCCTTGTGGAATTATTTAATTCCATTGTTACAGACCGTTTCCGTAGAAGCGGTAAAAGTAGGGCTGGATATCATCAAGCTCCCAGCCTTTATAGAAGGTATCACCGTTAGTATCCCACATGGCCAATTTCAAATTGCCGGCGGCTGTAGCGGTTTACGTTACCTACTGGTTGCTCTTACCCTCGGTACTCTCTACGGATTTTTAAGTTATCGTTCCTTGTGGAGAAAGGGCGCGCTTATCGCCTTCGCGGTTCTGTTAGCTTTAACGACTAATTGGATACGCATACTAATTATTATTTACGCTGGATATCACCTCGGAATGGACAGCTCTATGGTTACGGATCATGCCGACCTTGGCTGGGTAGTGTTTGCCTTCGCGCTGGTTCCCATTTTTTTCGTGGCCAGACGTTTAGAATCTGGTGAAATCGCAGCAACCGAAAGATCCCTTTTGAGTGATGTGCCTGAAATTGATGTAGCTGACAATGATATATCTAGCAATGGTCTGACTAACAAGGATAAGGCTAACAATGATATAGGAAGCATTGATATAGGAAGTACCGACCCCTCAGAAACTCACCCTTTTAAAGCACTGAGCCTAGCCATCATCGTTACCCTCGCAATAATGGTAACGGGGCCTTTTCTCCTGAAGACGGTTAACTCACTAGAAAATACGGGCAACCAAAATTCTTTTCAATTTCCACTGTTTCTGGACGACTGGCAATTTATCGGTCGAGGGGAAAGAGGTTGGCTTCCAAATTATCAAACTGCAGAGAAAGTAGTCACTGCAACCTATCAAAACAAACAGGCTAAGATTAACATTGCGGTCCATCATTTTTTTAATCAGAGTCAAAGCCACGAACTGGTCTACTACACTAATATTCTAGTGGATACGCCTTGGGAACAACGAGCTCTCACTAATCAAAACATCAATACAGAAGCCCCTCGGTACAAAACTGTCACCATTTATAATAAATCCGCTAGGGGTAACGGCAACGATAAGAGTATCCTCTATTGGTTTAATGTGGCGGGCAATACCACCACAGAAAAACTAGCAGCGAAAGTATTTCAATTAAAAGGGCTGCTAGATTCACGAAAAGATGCCGCTCTGATTTCACTTAATAGCGATTGCCATAAAAAAGATTGCACAATTTCCGACAATAATCTTGAATCCTTCAGTAAATTGTTTGCTCCTCATGTTGATAAACATTTCAAATAAGTTCTCTGGGCTCACATCGACTTATCTCCATTCTTCTGTATTAAGCATTAATCTTAAATCAGGTTAACTTTCTCCAAACGGCATTTTTCCCAGAGCGAGGTTGCTACAATACAAAAGATTTTTTCACCCACCGTGCTAACAAAACCTATCTACACACAGCTGCTTCTGGTCAATAATAGCTCAGTGTAGAAATAGCAAATTACCTAGTAAACCCAGCGTTAAAACCGTGACGTTAAAGGTCAAGTTTGCAATAATGCGTACCTTTATTTGGCACATCTTTCGCCTACAATGACTACTGTTAGCAGCTTGTTTAGATAGGCTATAATGGATTGATTTATAACTACTTTAGGTAGCTAAACCTTTTAATGGCCGCAGCGCTTACTAAAGATAACAATACTCGCATTTATCAGGATTAATCTATGTCGGATTTAGTCAATATAAGAATCAATCGATGCCTAAACTAAAGGCTGTATTGTGGTCAGTCATTATTAGTATCGCGACCTACGGTATTTGGATCGCTTTTAACGAATATGATGCAGTGGTTGCCTCAGTGAAACAATTGGGGCTTTTAGGTTTTCTGACGATTTGCGTTTTATCGCTATTTAACTATGTTATTCGCTTTATTCGCTGGCATTGGTACCTCAAGATTATGGGGCATTCCATACCCGTCTTTCGCCATATCCTTTATTACTTGTCAGGCTTTGCTTTAACTACCACCCCCGGAAAAGCCGGAGAAGCCATTCGATCACTCTACCTAAAACAACACGAGGTAGATTATCCCACCAGCTTAGCTGCCTTTGCATCTGAGCGTTTTTCAGACCTGATTAGCGTTCTTTTGATTGCCCTTATTGCCATCACCTATTTTGAAGACTATAAATACGTCGCCATTGGGTTTGCCCTCTTTCTAGTCATCGCCATAGTGATGATACAGTCCACCTCTTTTCGTAATCTTTGCGCTGAATTAATACAGAACCATACAACAGGAAAACTATCCACCTTACTGTTACACGTTATTTCTATTGTGGAGCAAATGGCGCAACTAATGACCTTCAAGGTACTGATCATAGGCTTGATTCTCGGTGTGGTTTCCTGGGGCTGCGAAGCCTATGCGTTTGCCATTGTGGGTCAAGCCATGGGAAGTGAAACACCAATTCTCATTTTTGCTGGAATCTATGCCATCAGCATGCTTATCGGGGCGATCTCATTCCTGCCTGGCGGATTGGGTAGCACTGAAGCCGTGATGTATTTATTGCTTATCTCAATTGGTATGGATAGCAGCGTTGCGGTTTCTGCCACCTTACTCTGTCGAATCACCACATTGTGGCTTGCAGTGTTAATTGGATTTATAGCTCTTTTCATCGTAGAGACAAAGTTCAAGTCCAACAAACATACAGAGTTACCTAAAATCACTTAAACCGATGGCCACTTAAACAAACAACATAAAAAGAAATAACGAGTTATTTTATGACAGTCGACACTATATCAGGATCGAGCCAAGTGACCACTCCACTGTGTGTTGACTTGGACGGCACGCTAATAAACACGGATCTGTTGCTAGAATCCTTCGTTAGAGTATTAAAAGAAAGTCCTTGGGTTTTACTATTCGTGCCGTTCTGGTTACTAAAAGGTAAGCATATCCTCAAAGCAGAGTTGGCTGCCCGCTGCCACATTAATATTGAAAAACTCCCCTACAATGAGGCGCTCATTAGTCACTTGTCTACCCAACAAAATCTCGGTCGCCAACTTATTCTTTGCACGGGCAGCAATATTAAGTTTGCACTGCAAATTAATCAGCACTTAAACTTATTTGACGAAGTCATTGCTTCGGATGATATGCGCAATTTAACGGGCTCCACGAAAGTAAAAGAACTCAATGAGAGGTTTTCTTCCGGCGGCTACGATTATGCCGGCAATGAAGCCATAGATCTCAAAATATGGAAAGACGCTCGTAAGGCCCTAGTCATTAACGGATCGGTTTCGTTGAAAGATAAAACTGAAAAATTAACCGAAATCGATTTGTTTCAAGAAAAGCCACGCGTATCACTTAAACTCTATCTAAAAGCCGCGCGAATTCACCAATGGGTTAAAAATCTACTTATTTTCGTACCCCTCGGTACTGCACATATCGTCAACAGCACTGACGCTTACATGGCATCCATTTTGGCTTTCATCTCCTTCGGCTTATTAGCTTCTAGCACTTATATCATTAACGATTTAACCGACCTGGATTCTGATCGGTGCCATGATAAAAAAAGAGAACGCCCCTTTGCCAGTGGCGCAATTTCAATTCAACGCGGCATTCTATTCTCTGCGGGGTTATTGATTTCTGGTTTGAGCCTCACACTGGTGTTGCCAATCGAGTTCGGCATTGTGCTGATGATTTACCTTATCACGACACTGTCTTACTCTTTAAGATTGAAGTCCATGGCCTCTGTTGACGTTATCACTCTTGCCCTTTTATATACCGTCAGAGTCATAGCGGGGGCCTTTGCCATAGGCGTTACTCTGTCATTCTGGTTATTGGCTTTTTCACTTTTTATATTCCTTTGTTTAGCCATTGTGAAACGTGTCTCTGAATTAATTAACATGGAGAAACAAAACAAAGACAAAGCCATGGGACGTGGCTACGAGGTTGCCGACAGGTCGGTATTACAAAGTTTGGGGACCTCCAGTGGTTATATGGCCGTACTCGTAATGGCGCTATACATCAACAGCACAGACGTCATCAAGTTATACCAAACTCCCGAAATCTTATGGATATTGTGCCCCATTCTTCTTTATTGGATTACCCGTGTGTGGATGAAAACAGCCCGGGGGCTAATGAATGAAGATCCCATCCTCTTTGCGCTCAAAGACAAAAATAGCTGGATGGTAGGTTTATTGAGTGGTATGGCTGTGGTACTGGCGACAATTCTTTAAAAGTTAAATTAAGCAGACCATCCACTACTCTTGTTCAATGCAGGTAACCCGATAGATAGGCGATGTGACAGGCAAAAAATGAAAAAGCGTAATGACCTCTCCTGGGGTCGATATAACAATGTAGACGTTAAACTGCAGACTATGACTTGGCGCAATAACAAGTTACCCCTTAGCGAAGACAAACAACTTCCCTACGGCAATGGTCGAAGCTATGGTGACAGTTGCTTGAATGACCAAGGCTCGATGATCGATGGCAAAAAACTTGACCATTTTATCGATTTTGACACTGAACAGGGATTACTGAAAGTTGAAGCTGGAGTTCTGCTATCCAGCATACTGGCTCTTATTGTCCCTGCAGACTGGTTTATTCCCGCATCACCTGGCACAAAATTTGTCACTGTGGGCGGCGCTATTGCAAATGACGTTCATGGAAAAAACCACCATGTCACTGGCACCTTTGGCTGTAACATTAGTCAATTTGAATTATTACGATCAGATGGAAAACGACTTTTGTGTAGCCCTACTGAAAACCAAGACTATTTTGCGGCAACTATCGGCGGTCTCGGTTTAACCGGAATGATCACCTGGGCGGAGATTAGATTAAAGCCTATTAATAATCCTTTTATAAACTGTGAATCCATCAAATACAACTCGCTGGCTGAGTTTATGTCCTTGTCAGAGGAGTCGGCTACGCACTACGAATATACGGTAGCGTGGGTAGACTGTTTAGCCACTGGGGACAAACTGGGCAAGGGACATTTTATCCGAGGAAATCACGCAGACTCGGGTGTCACTGAAAAGCAACCCTCCCCGCCTAAATCTCACTTATCCGTTCCATTCTCATTCCCAAACGGAATACTAAACGGACTAACGGTGAACATGTTCAATACACTGTATTACAATAGACAATTTTCTAAAATCAAAGCGTCTGTCAGTCATTACGATCCCTTCTTTTACCCATTGGATTCCATTCTTGACTGGAACAGAATCTATGGTTCAAGGGGTTTTTTCCAATATCAATGCGTCGTCCCCAAAGATGATCACGCTATGCGCGAAATAATGCAATCTATCGCTAAAGCGAAAGTGGGATCTTTTCTAACGGTTCTCAAAGAATTCGGTGATATCAAATCTCCGGGAATGCTCTCTTTTCCGCGCAGCGGTATGACCTTCGCCCTAGACTTTCCCAATCAAGGGGCCCGTACACTCGCACTATTAGAACGACTCGATGACATTGTCAAAGACGCAAAAGGCGCAGTCTATCCCGCTAAAGATGCACGTATGTCCGCCGAAAGCTTCCAGCAATATTACCCCAATTGGGAAGAGTTCAGTCATTACATCGATCCGAAATTCTCATCTAGCTTTTGGCGCCGAGTAACGGGTGTTGAGTGATGGAATCCAAGGATATTATAAAAGGTTCAACAATGAAAAACGTTTTAATTATTGGCGCTACATCCGCAATAGCGCATGCCACTGCTAGATTGTTTGCTCAACAAGGGGCTCGACTCTATTTGGTAGGCCGAAACAAAGAAAAACTGGATATTAATGCTGCAGACCTAAAAGTTTTCGGTGCTGCCTCCGTCTTTATTGACATCATTGATCTCGATGACACAAGCACGCATAAGGCGTTAATTGATCGCAGTATTGAAAAACTGAGTTCCGTCGATGTGGCACTCATTGCACACGGCACATTGGCAGATCAAACGGAGACTCAAACTAGCTATGAAAAAACACTGGCTGCACTAACAACCAACGGACTTTCGTACATTTCACTGTTAACCCGTTTAGCGAACTACTTCGAACCTCGTCAAGAAGGCACTATTGCCGTGATATCTTCAGTGGCTGGCGACAGAGGCCGACAAAGCAATTATATTTACGGTACGGCCAAGGCGGCGGTATCCACATTCACCCAAGGCTTACGTAATCGTCTAGCTAAATCGGACGTCAATGTCCTCACCATCAAACCAGGCTTTGTTGATACTCCAATGACAGCCGATTTTGACAAAGGGGCACTTTGGGCAAGTCCTGATACGGTGGCTGGGGAGATTTTTAAAGCGATCAACCGAGGCAAAGACATTATTTATACCCCGTTTTTCTGGCGCTACATTATGATCATCATAAAAGCAATTCCTGAAATACTCTTTAAAAAGTTAAAATTATAGACTTTATTTGAGTATTGCAGCTCATTATTAAACATTGAGTTTAAGCGATAATTCTCCTTCGTTAGCAAGGCAATATCAAACCGAGAGACACTAAGTGGTAACCCCTTATTTCTATCATACATTCAACAGTCACATTTTACGATTTGGCGTAATCTCACTGCTGGCTACAATGTTGTTGGCCTGTGGCGGCGGGAGTAATGGTGCAGAATCAGATAGCCCTAGTCTAACAAACCAAACTTTTGTCGAAGATGGCATCTCAGTCTCTGAAGATAACACCAGCGGTGCGAGCGCAGGAGGAAG
>JAESQG010000444.1 GCA_016765265.1 Pseudomonadales bacterium
CTGAATCAAGGGGGTATAGGTTATGTGCATGCCATTGCCCATCAGTTGGGTGCTGTTTATGGGGTGCCCCACGGCCGGGCCAATGCCATTGTTCTTCCGTATATCTTAGATTTTAATGAAAAAGCCTCGAGAAAGCGGCTGGCTGAACTGGCGCGATCAATTAAATTAGTGGATAGCAACGCCAATGACTTGGACGCAGCGAACAACTTCATTACGCGTACCAAACAGCTCATCGAAGAGTTAAACATTAATTTGGTAGTGGATAAAATTGATGATTTACACTTCGATGGGATTATTGCTTCAGCTTTCACTGAGGCTCATGGAACCTACGCCGTACCTAAATATATGTCTAAATCCCATGCAAAAAGTATTTTGAACTCGATTAAACAGCCCCTTGCTACTGCCTAGTGAATATCAAAAGCTGAACGTCAAAATCTGAACGTCAAAAGGGGAAAAGCCGAGCTTTAACGGCTCGGCAACACGGCTTTTAGCTTGCTATGCATCATCCGCAGACTTTTCTCAGTGGCTTCCCAGTCAATACAAGCATCGGTAATAGATACCCCATACTTCAGTTCGTTTAGGTCCTCAGGCACTTTTTGATTTCCCCAGCCGATGTTACTTTCAATCATCAGCCCAACTATCGATTTGTTGCCCTCAAGGATCTGCCCGGTGATATTGTCTATTACTTGAATTTGCAGCGCTGGGTCTTTATTTGAATTGGCATGACTAGTATCAATCATAATATTGGCTGCAATGCCGCTTTTGCCCAAGACTTGTTCGGCAGTCTCCACGCTGACGGAGTCGTAATTGGGTTTACCACCGCCACCGCGTAGCACAATGTGGCCATAAGCGTTGCCCGCGGTGTTAATGATAGATACCTGCCCTTCTTGATTAATGCCGAGAAAATTGTGTGATGCATTGACTGAGTGCAGAGCATTGACTGCCACCGTTAAACTGCCGTCAGTTCCGTTTTTAAAACCCACTGGGCAAGATAGGCCGCTGGACATTTCTCTATGGGTTTGCGATTCCGTTGTGCGGGCTCCAATAGCAGACCATGAGATGAGGTCTTGCAGATACCGAGGTGAGATGGGGTCCAAGGCCTCAGTGGCCGTCGGTAGCCCGATCTCAGCAATATCCTGCAACAACTGTCTACCCACATGGAGACCTTTTTCTATATTGAAGCTGTCATCAAGATCAGGATCGTTTATTAAACCTTTCCAACCAGTAGTGGTCCGAGGTTTTTCAAAATAGACTCGCATCACCACGTAAATGGTGTCGCTCACCTCGTCGGAAAGACTCTTCAATCGATTGGCATAGTCTATAGCGGCATCTACATCGTGGATGGAGCAAGGACCGATAACCACGAATAAACGGTGGTCCCTTCTGTCGAGAATCCGGCGAATTGTTTCTCGACCATTAAACACCGTATCCGCAGCCTTGTTAGATAAGGGGACGTCTTTTTTTAAATTCCCAGGTGTGATAAGTAGTTGCTGCGAGAGAACGTTTACATTATCTAATTGGTTTTCAGCCATGAGATACTTCCTAGAAAGGCATGTGTTTTGGCTGATGATATGGGTAGATAACATACAGCGCTGGGTTAAAAAAAAATGCGAAGCATTGTAAAGTAATTCGTAGTGTAGATCCTAATTAAATTCCAACAGATAACCAAGACAGAAAAAGCAAAATGGAAAAAGAACGAAACAAGAGCATAAAACAACCGTTTTCGGACCTATGGCGATATTGCTCTTCTTCCGACCAAAACAGCGATATCCCGTCGCGTACGGTAGTGCTGACACCTAACCGACGATTAGCGGTGGGCATCAATCATGAGTTCGATCAACATCAGATGTCTAAAGGAGCTCATTGCTGGGAGTCTTTGCAGTGTTGGCCTCTGACTGGCTGGTATGAGGAAGCATGGCTGCGGTGGCAACAAGCAGTATTGGTGTCAGCTCAAGAGGTGCAAGGTATTGATCCGGTAGACTGGGCATTGTTGTCACCTTTTCAAGAGCAAGTGTTGTGGGAGGACATTATTCGTCATTCTGCGGAGGGCGAGAATCTTTTGCGTGTCAATGGCAGTGCCAAATTAGCAACAGGGGCTTATGGTTTACTGCGGGGTTGGAACATTGATGTAGAGGGCGATTGGGCAAACACTACTGATTGTGCCGTATTTGCGGGTTGGCTGCGGATTTTTAGAGAACGGTGTCATTCGCTGGGACTTATTTGTTCTGTGGATTTGCCCGATGTATTGCTTGATGCACCCGTGTGGTCGAGGTGGTTTGATCGGCTTGTATTAGTGGGCTTTGACGAAGTTACCCCGCAAGCTCAACGTCTACTCGACCATTTGCATCATCAGTTTGGAACCGAACTTATCCATCTGGGGCAAGATAAAGCGGATCGTTGCAGTCCCGTTCGCGTTGAATTTGAAACTCCGGAGGACGAATTACTTTATTGTGCTAGCTGGGCCAAGACACAACTTCAAGTTTATCTTCAAGCAGAGCTACCTATACAAGCAGATCTACCTATACAAGCAGAACCACCTATTCAAACAGAGCTACAGGGTGAGCGAGAGCAACAAAAATCACCAACAATGCCGAACATTGCCGTGGTGGTTCCAGACCTTCAAGATCGACGGAGAGAAATCGAACGTGTATTCCGCGAGTGTTTTGATGGCTTACCCTTTAATGATGAGTCAAATGAGTTGCTGGCTCAATTGGGCAATGTTGAAGATAGCGATTTAGGTATCGAGAGCACGCCTAATCTTTTTAATATTTCAGGAGGTGAGATTTTTTCAAGTTATGCAATCATTAGCTCCGCATTTTCTTTCCTGGATCTATTGAAACAAGATGTCGAGATGTCCACTGTAAGCGCATGTCTTGGATCACCGTTTATGGCGGGGGGCGAAATAGAATATTCTGCTAGAGCACAGTTTGATGTAATGTTGCGACAGCTGCGCCGTGAAGCGTTATTTTTGGGGATGGTGTTCAATCAAAGCCGATCTTTTGTAAAGGTAAATGAGGCTACCGGGGAGAGTCACCTGGTAGTACCGAGATTTACAGGGATCGTAAAAACAGTGTTAGAAAAGTGGTTAGGCGGTGGCGATATTAATGTCAACAATATTAATAGACAAAAAAAGACACCTTCTCAATGGAGCATAGTCATTGAGGAAGTGCTACAGGTTTTTGGATGGCCAGGCGATAGAACTTTATCCAGCCAGGAATTTCAGCTGGTGAGCAAATGGCACGAGTTGCTAGCAGAGCTTGCTAGTATAGATGAGGTGGTTGGAGTGGTGGGGTTCAGTACAGCGATTAGTTTGCTGCGACGTTTATGCAATGACACCCGTTTTCAAAAGGAAACAAAAAATCAGCCCCCAATCCAGGTGTTAGGCGTATTGGAAGCCGCCGCGCAAAACTTTGACGCTTTATGGTTTGCGGGATTGGACAGTGAAACTTGGCCACCCTCGGGATATGCCCATCCGTTTTTGCCCGTAGAGATGCAACGGCGACTTAATATGCCCCATTCCTCTGCTCAACGGGAATTTGATTTTGCCAAAATAATGACTGACCGCTACAGGAGTGCTGCGGAAAAAGTAGTGTTTAGTTCAGCGCGATGGCAAGGTGATAATGAATTGACGGTCAGTTCGCTTATTCAACCTTTTCCTCTTGATGAGTATGAAAATGTGGAAGATAAAATAAAGGGGCAGATTAGGGGATGCACGGAGAATTTTAAACGTCGTCAATGGTCGCACCTGCGAGCTGCGGGTATAGATAGACACCGTATAGTGGAAGTATTTGAGCGCGATGTGAGAGGACCAATTCTTGAAAAAAATCAATCGGTGGTGGGAGGAACGTGGGTTCTGAAAGCTCAGGCGGATTGCCCCTTTAAAGCCTACGCTTCCATCAGGTTAAATGCTCATTCCATGGATAATCCGATATTCGGGATCACCGCAGCTGAACGGGGCAGTTCCATACACAGAGTGATGGAGATATTTTGGACTCGTTGTCAGAGCTGGGAAAAATTAAATCAATTAGCAGCCGCTGAAAAAACGGATTGGGTCACCGAGGCTGCTGCAAGAACGGTTGCTGAACAGGCCGGGAAAACCCCTGAGCACATGCGAGGGAGTGTGTATGAGATAGAGGTGCGACGTTTAGTGGAAACAGCTGAGTCATGGTTGGCACTGGAGCTTCAGCGAACCCCGTTTAAAGTGGTGGCCATCGAAGAAAAAAAACAAATTAAGATCTCTTCAATTAATTTAAGCACAAGAGCGGATCGAATTGATCGGGTAGGTGAAGACGGATATGTAGTTATCGATTATAAAACGGCTGAGGTGAGTACCCAGACTTGGCGGGATGAAAGGTTGGACGAACCCCAGCTACCACTCTACTGTGTCAGCGTTGACGCAGGAGGCGATCAATTATCAAATCAGTCATCAAATCCAGAAATCATACAGGGGGTCATGTTTGCGCAAATAAAAAATGGGAAAATGGCGATCAAAGGACAGCACAGTGAGGCCCTCACTTTAACAGAAAAAAAATCAAGAGATATTGTTGCGGATGGTGAATGGGATCTTACCTTAAGCCAGTGGCGGGATCGCTTAGATAGCCTTGCCACTGAGTTTGCTCAAGGTTATGCGGAGGTGCTGCCCAAATCATTGGTGAAAAGCTGTCGGTACTGTGACTTGCAGCCTTTGTGTCGCGTATCTGAAATTGAATATGCCGCTGATTTTAGCGAGGTGGAGTCGTGAGTATAGCTGATTTAGAAGAGCGGCAGAAAGCGATTGATACCACTCAGAGTTTCATTGTGCAGGCACCTGCAGGGTCGGGAAAAACCGAATTGCTGACCCAACGGTTGCTCGGGTTGTTGGCGACTGCTGAGCGATACCCTGAAGAAGTATTGGCGATCACTTTTACAAAAAAAGCGGCGGCGGAGATGAAGCAACGAATTATGCAGTCACTCGTTGTCGCTAAAACTATACCTCAGCCTGTAGACGAACCGGGCGCGACCAATTGGCGTTTGGCGAGATCCGTACTGAAAAGAGATGAAACAGAAGGATGGGGAATTTTAAATAACCCCCATCGATTACGTATTCAAACTATTGATGGGTTGTGTAGCAGTATTAGCCGCCAGATGCCGATCACCGCTCGATTAGGCGCGCAACCGCAGATTAAGGACGACTGCCATGATGAGTATCATCTAGCAGCAAAGGCCACCTTACAAGCCGCCTATGAACCTATGGATTGGACAGCCTCTGTTGAAGTGCTGCTAGTCCATATGGATAACGATCTCAATCGACTAGAAACATTATTGGCCTCACTGTTGGTGCAACGAGAGCAGTGGTTACCACATATCATTCCTTATTGTTCAGACTCGGCTGTATTGCGAGATCACCTTGAGCAAGCGTTATTAAAGATTATTGAGGACCTTTTATTACAAGCTGTAGAGTATATCGAGGGTGGTAGTGATAATGGAGAAATCCTAACAGCAAAAATAATATCCTTGGCAAAATTTGCGGCGGCTAAGCTATCGCTAAAATCCAACGATAAACCATCAGCAATCATTAATTGTATTGATTTGGATGAGTTCCTAAGTTCGGATGCACTGGATCTTCATCTCTGGCTTGGGATTGTTGAGCTGTTAACGACAAAAGAGAAAACACGCACAAAGCGGTGGCGAAAAGCCACGCCGCGAGGAGTGACAGCAAAAATCGGTTTTCCTACTGGGAAAGAATTTCAACTGCAGAAAACTGAAATGATTGCCTTGTTAGAAGATTTGGAACAACATCATTCACCGTTGCTCACTATTTTCGAACAAATCGCATTGTTACCGCCCCCTATTTACGGTGAGGAGCAGTGGCATGTGGTGGAAGCGTTGTTACAAGTGTTGCCCATTGCCGTTGCTCAGTTGAATATTGCCTTCCAGCAAGAAGGCGTAGTTGTCTATAGCGAGGTGTCGCAATCAGCATTGCATGCCTTGGGCGCTACGGACGATCCCAGTGAGTTGGCCCTTAAACTTGATTATCAGATACGCCATGTATTAGTGGATGAGTTTCAAGATACGTCTATGACTCAATTCCGCCTACTGGAAAAGTTGACTGCAGGTTGGCAAAAGGATGATGGCCGCACTCTTTTTATAGTGGGTGATCCCATGCAATCCATCTATCGATTTAGAGAGGCGGATGTGAGTCTGTTTCTTCGCGCGCGACGCTTTGGTGTTGGCGATGTTAAGCTAGAGTCTTTAGTTTTACAATCCAACTTTCGTTCCAACCAGAGCATTGTTCACTGGGTTAATGAAGTCTTCCAGAGTGTCTTCCCCACCAAAGAAAATTTAACCACCGGTGCTGTGACTTACTCTTCATCCATTGCTGCTAGACCTGAAGAGTCACTGGATGAGTCGGTGCATTACGGGGTTGCATTAGATGCAACGGTACAAGTGGAGCAAGTGATAGACTATGTAGAAAATCTACGGCTAACCGCTACAGGGGAATCTATTGCTGTGCTGGTGCGTGCTAAAAGCCATGTTTTGCCTATTGCCGAGGGATTGAGAGAACGGGTGATTCCCTACCAGGCGGTAGAGATTGAAAGTCTTGGGCATGCGCCTTATATACAAGATCTATTGTCCTTGACTAAAGCGATGTTGCATTTAGGGGATCGTATTGCTTGGTTGTCACTGTTGAGAGGACCCTTTTGTGGTCTTGATTTAAGTGATCTTTTGGTGGTCTCCGATTACAAACTGGGGGTGAGTTTATGGGATAACCTGGTGAATACATCTAGTGAGTCCTTGTTCAGTTCTTTATCGCTGAGTGTGGAAGGCTCCCAGCGAATAGCTAGGTTAACGGATGTCTTATCACGGGCTTTTTCTAATCGGGGGCGAGGGCATTTACGTGATTGGGTAGAGTCAACTTGGATGGCTTTGGGTGGACTAGTTTTTGTAGAGGATACCCAACTCGATGACGTGGAGCAGTTTTTTGTTTTGTTAGAAAAAATGGATGAGGGAGGTAGGATAGGGGATTTAGATTTGCTGGAAAGAAAGATGGCTACCTTATTCGCTGGTGTACTGCCTGCGGAGGGTAATCCTGTCCAGATAATGACGATACATAAGTCGAAGGGTCTTGAATTTGATACCGTGATTCTGCCGTCTATAGAGAAGAGAGGGCGAGTAAACGAGTCAACATTATTAGCTTGGTGTCGTCAAGATATTGCTGACGATGACTGGCTGTTATTGTCACCCATCAAACAAGCGGGTAGTGTTGCAGAGCCGATTTATCAGTACATTCGGCATCTTGATTCTGAAAAAGAAAAGTGGGAGCTGGTTCGCTTATTTTACGTAGCCGCTACCCGCGCGAAAAAACGTCTTGGATTGTTCGCCACCGTTAATTTTGATCAGGCAAAAGGCGAGATCAAGGCCGCGGCATCGGGAAGTCTTCAGAGCTACGTGGAACAGCCTATCGCCGAGTTGGCGCAAAGGTTAATTGCAGAGCTGCAACAAGGAGGCAATCAGCCGGACCTATCGGATGATTCGGCTACTATTGGGGGGCAATTTACGCGAGGTCATGAGAAGCAGAGACAAGACAAGCGACAAGACAAGCAGAGACAAGAGGGGCAGAGACTGGTACTTGATCTACCCTATAGTGAATTATTTAACGCAAACCCCATTGGCAAGGTTCAGCAACTATCCCTGGTTAATGACCGAGCCCGAGTCGCAGCGCAGACACAGGAACAAAATCGAAATCCGTTTGAGAGATCACCAGAGACGGATGACGAAGTTCAAAGGTTGTTGGGGGTTTTTGTTCATCAACTATTTGAACAGCTAAGTTATCAGGGATTTGAATCAACAATACCACAACCTCGTACCGCAGATTGGATCACGGAAAGAGTTGAACGACGCTGGACCACACAATTGAAGACTATGGGTATGACCGCGACGCAGGCAGTGATGGCCGTGCCTTACGCCAAAAAGGCGGTTAGTCACTGGCTTGCAAATAAGAAATTGCAAATATTGACTGAACAAAATAAAGATTGTGGGGGCCCCAATGCTAGCCCCATAAACTGTGAATACGAGTTATCCAGCAAGCATGAGGGGCAATTTCGTAAAGTCATACTTGATCGATTGTTTGTGGATGAATTAGGCAATCACTGGGTGGTAGACTACAAAGTAGTTATGGAAGAGGCAAGAATTGGACCAGCAGTAGAGCGTTACACGCCCCAACTAGAGGAATATGCTAGGCTTGTTGCAGTAAAGAGTAAGCGCAAGGGTTCGGTAAACTGTGCGCTCTATTTTCCCATTACAGATGACTGGTATGAGTGGCAATATTTGGGCTAAAATGAAAGATAAATTATTCAAAGGTAATTCGCATGCCTGTTTCTTTTGAAGGAAAACTCGTAGTAGCGATCTCGTCAAGTGCTTTGTTTAACCTTGATGAAAGCGATCAAGTCTATACCCAGCAAGGTTTGGATGCCTATCGAGACTATCAGATACAGAATGAAGAAAAAGTTCTCCAGCCTGGAGATGCATTCTCTTTGGTTCAGAAACTACTAAAGATAAATGAAATCATTCCCGGAGAACCTCGTGTAGAAGTGATTTTGCTGTCTCGCAATAGTTCGGATACGGGATTACGTGTTTTCAATTCCATTGAGCATTGGAAGTTACCCATTACTCGCGCTGCATTTTGTGGTGGTGAAAGCCCTTATCGTTATGTGTCTGCGTTTGGCGCACATCTGTTTCTCTCAACTAACAACGATGATGTGCGTCATGCGTTAGAGATGGGCTATGCTGCGGCCAGCATTTTACCGGGTAAGATACACACTAATTCCAACGATGAGTTGCGCTTTGCCTTTGATGGTGATGCGGTATTGTTTTCTGACGATTCAGAGCGTGTCTTCCAGTCACAAGGATTAACAGCATTTACCGAAAATGAAAAACAAGAAGCAAAGACGCCATTGCTAGGAGGGCCATTCAAAGGTTTTTTACAGGCGTTGCACCAACTTCAAAAAGAGTTTCCAGAGAACTCATGCCCGATTCGCACTGCATTGGTCACCGCTAGGTCCGCTCCTGCTCACGAGCGTGTGGTGCGCACTTTACGGCATTGGGGTATTCGAATTGACGAGTCGTTGTTCTTGGGCGGGTTGGAAAAAACCTATTTTCTAAAAGCCTTTGGTGCAGATGTCTTTTTTGATGACCAAAAAGGTCATTGTGAATCGGCTA
>JAESQG010000445.1 GCA_016765265.1 Pseudomonadales bacterium
AGCTGGCCAGATCAAGGGATGAATCAAAGCCACCGCTATAATAAAAAGAACTGATAAACCTGAACCGATCGCCACAAATCGAAGAGTCGTAGCGGGAATGCTCGGGTATTTTTTTTCGTTTCTTTTTTTACGATTATCGGGGAGGAAGTAGGAATGGAAAAAGAGATGGATGACAATAGTGACAAGAAAAACCAATGCAGTGCCAATGTGCAAAGGGTAAACCCAGTTGACGTGTTCCAGACGCCCCTGCAACAAGATATGCCAGCCGCTGAAGATCATGGCCAGAATTAACAACACAGAAATCAAACCCGTCAACAATAAGCTCGGACGCCTAAACCCCACAGTACGGCGAAAATGCAAAAACAGATAAACAAAAATGGCAAGACTCAGACCAATGCCCGAAATGATATGCATTAACACAGACCACTGTTCGAAGTAGGAGTGACTCGTTAGCAGCCACGTCATTAGTCCCGTAAAAGAGCACACCAGCAGTATTAACGCATTAACGGGTACGATTTGACGTTCTTTGTCTAAGGTTTGTTTTCTATCAATCATTGCGTAAAAAGGTCTTGTTTAGGTAGTCCATTACTTTGTTTGCTTCAGTGCGAGATAAATACTGAGCTGATTGTAGTCGTAAATCGATGTCTTTCGACTTAGTTTTAAGAATTTTCCAAGCAAACGCGATGACTTTCGGATTGGGTGCTTGAGAAAATAATGCCGTTAAAGTTTCCGGCAACAACGTCGAGGGAATCGAGTTTAGCCTATTGACCAGCATGGTCACACTAATGATCGGGTCAAATTTAGCAAAGGTGATTAAAAGCTTAAATCTCTGAGATTCATCTAGACTCGTGTCATTAACGATATGTTGAATAAACTTTCTCGTTTCGTGTGCTTTTTCCGGTATGTAAGAGTGCTGTATCTGAAAGTGATCCAATGCCGTTCGTAGTGATGGGAGTAGGGGCTTCATAAGAGTATAAGCTTGCTTTGCGGTAAGGTCTCTAGAGTGCTTTACCTGTGGCCCTCGACTCATGGCGCAGGTGACGGCTAGCAACCGAGTTCCGGGATCATAATGATTTAATAACTCCCGCGGTACATAAAGGGGTGGAGCGCAATGTATTAACAAACTTTGCAGCGTTGTATGATGAATGCCTTTAACTTGATTTGACTTAATGATCCTATTGGCAGCGCCAGTGATCCCTCTGTCAGTCAGCGTGCGTGATACTGCCATACCATTGATATAGTCTTTTTTATCAATAATCAGCGAGTGGGCAAAACGAGCGGAAAATTTAATTTTGTGCTTAAGCATATAATGAATAACATACTGCCTAACATTCGGAGTGTCATTGAGCAACAATTTTTCCAAAGTGCGCAAATGTTGTGGTTCATCAATGGTGAGGTTAGCCATTGTTAGCAAAGCTTGCACCCGAACATCTGAGTTAGCTGATCGCACATGGGATCTCACATAACCCATCTGGCGTGAGTCTCGACTAACGAGAATGGTTTTTAGCATCGCCAATAGAATGTCAGGGGCATTATTTTTATAAGATCTAGTGTTGCCAGAATAGCGGGTGTTAAGAGCAGCGAGAGAGAGGTGTATCAGTGTACTCACCTTCTGCAAAAGTGGCTTTCTAGGAAAAACAATTCTCTCCGAGTTGGCAAATAGAGCGGACAATACGTTGAGTGATTTTATTAACTGTTGCGGGTCTTTCTTGTCCCTGGGGCTTAAGGTCGAGGAGATTAATGATTGAATGTTCGGGGCATTCAGGCGTTGTAGTGCTATTAGGCTAGCCGCAACAGTGGCGGGGTCAGAATTGGGCGCAGAGACTAACTCTACAAGTGGGTTAATAGCGCTGGTATCTCTAATCAGACCGAGAGCCCGAACGGCAGCGGCCCTCACCTCAGTGTCTTTATGATGCAGCTGTTTAATCAATGGCAAAGTAGCACGTTTACTTTCAGACGCCGCCAACGCTTGTGCAGCACATATTCGAACAGCAGGTGACGCCTTTGTCACGATCTTAATTAACGGAGAGACCGCCAGTTGCTTGTTGTGAATAACCGCTTCTTCCTCATCAAAGAAAAACCGGAAGGCGTGAGCAATCTCGCATTGGACAGCATCGCTGCCGGTCAGTAGTAGGGGTAAAAGCCATTCTACACTCATCTCAAGTTCAAGCTTGGTCAATATTTTAATGGCTTTAAGTTGCAGTGCTTCGGGCAGTTTGTCGTTAAGAGCTTTTTTCATAATCGGTAGGTAAGCACTATCCCATTGTGCTGAAATACTTTCTAAGATGCCCATTTTAGTGCTAGAGGAGGAAGCATCCCATAATAAGTTTAACTCCTTTTTCCTATCTGAAGCCAAAATAATATCGACGAGGAGGTGAGAAGAGGTGTCATAGTCTTCTTCGAAATGGTCCCATTTATTACCGGGCGATACAAAATCCACTTTTTCAGCCGTGCTTGATCTTGTAGCGTTTGATATTGCCGTAATCGTATAGTGGGAGTTTACTGAAACGCTATTGATTAATGTGGTAGACCCGTCCTTCCAGTTCACCATCACTTCTTTTATGACTGTACTTTTGCCCAATCCAAAATGAATTCGAGGGTCACTTTGAGATAAAAAACTTTGTTTTGCATCAATCCGTTTCGTGCTAGTCATTTTATCGGTAGTAACACTAACAGATGAGCCCAGTAACTCCGCATCCAAAACCGATGGTGCAAACGAAAGAGTCACCCAAGTGTTATCCGTGGTCGTTGTATTTTTATAGACTTGAACATAGTTATTATTGTTAGCAACAACTATATCCTGTAGGCCGTCATTATTGATATCAACCGAAGCCACCCCACGAGAGGAGTAGTGAGACAAGAGCCTAGTCCCCATGGGACTCGCAACGTATTGCCCCTCGCCATTGTTGACAAAAAAAGTATTAGGCTGAGCTTGGGGTACGTTAGGTGCATCGATATCCGGTAAGGTAGAACCGTTAGCGATATAAATATCGCTGAAGCCATCATTATTAAAATCCGCAGTACTAATGCCCCAGCCAGAAAACGGTAATTGCTTTGTACGAGCAACCCCCGCAGTCCACGCCCTATCCGTATAACTACCCGAATCAGAATCTAAGGAGAGAAGTGCAGGTGGCGTCGCCATGCCTCTGCTCAGTAACGTATCCCACTGGTTATTGTTATTAGTATCTATAAAAGCAGCATCATGAGTGCCCACTATCTCGAGTGGGGCGTAGCGGGAGTCTCCTCTAGTAAAGCTTGATCCCTGCTGATTGATATAGACCTGATTAGGCGAGGGATGATCGTTGATGACATAAAGATCCATCCAACCGTCGTCGTTAAAATCCACCCACTTTGCTCCGAGACTTCTGCCCTGTGCATTACTCACCTTCATCTGTGTAGTGACATCTTCAAAGAGGAAGTTTCCTTTATTCATATAAAGGATGTTGGGTACGGGATCGTATAGACTGGCATCAAACGCGATTTTAGTATTCGTATTAAAGCCACTTTGTCGCTCGAAAGTTTTCGCACCTTTTACATAGCGGATATAATTAGAGATATAGATATCCACAAGCCCGTCATTATTGAAATCCGCGAAACTAGCGGCAACGCTCCAATGATCACTATTGATATCTGTTTTGTCCGTAATGTCCGAGAAGGTACC
>JAESQG010000446.1 GCA_016765265.1 Pseudomonadales bacterium
ATTCTTCATCCGTATAAAACCGGACGGACTCGACGCCATCTCGAAGGTTAGCCCAGTATTCCGCTGTGTTAAGACACCCCGGTAAATGGCAAGCCATTCCGATAATGGCGATTGCCGATTCATCCTGATCTAGCGGCTCATCCTGATCGTCCATTTAGCGTGTTCCTATTATTTGGTCAGATGTATTTGTTTTTAAAAGCATGCTCGTCATCCCCTTATTTTTTTCGCATTCTACGACGGCGAGCGCCCAAGGCTTCCTTACGTTTTTCGCCTCGTTTTGTTCCTTTATCGGCGCTTTGTTTGTCGTCGGACTTGCCACTTAAATGCTCGGCTAACTTAGCGATAGTGGGGAAACGGTACATGGCAACAAGGGAGACCTGTCGATTTAATCGCTGACTTAACCGGTTATTCGCTTGGGCAATTAGGAGGGAATTGGCCCCTAAACTGAAGAAGTTATCCTTAGTGCCGATTTTCTCAAGGTTTAGCATTTCTTGTAATACTGCTGCGATGCTTTGTTCTATGTCGCTCTCAGGTGCAACGAAGGCCTCTTTGACAGCCCGTTGGCGTTTCTCTGGTTTAGGCAGGGCTTTGCGATTGATTTTACCGTTTGGTGTTAGCGGCATGGTTGTTAGCATGATGAATTCGCTGGGGACCATAAAATCAGGTAATTTCTCCCGTAATCGATCTCTTAAGCGATCTGCTAATTCGAATTCGGTGTTCTGTTGGGTTGGTTCGTAACATAGCTCAGTTAGCGGTTTTGCGCCGAATCGAGCACTCAGCTGGAGTTGGGCGTTGTTATCTGCTGGGTAAAAATAGGCATCGAAACAATCCCTCTTGCCGGAAGCTGCCCAAGTCAATTCGATACGGTGAGGCGTGTCGAATTGATAGATATCTTCCGGCTGTATCCCCTCTGGTGATTGTCGTATTTTGTCTGCTATTCGATTGTGAAGATCAGAAATTAGTTGAATACTGCTATCCGACGTTAAGATCTCCTGGGTAATGAAATCTTTTGAAAGTCGGGCATTGAGGATATTTCTCACTACTACCTTATCGATAGAATGAGTGTTGGCTTGTTCTAATGATGTCTGTAGATCTGATAGTGTGGAGGGTGTAGGCAATAAATTAAAATCGCTATCGTTGAGCGTGATCGCGGGACTGCTAAGCTGCAACACCACATCGTAACGATAAGCCGACATTTCATTGCGGTATTCGCCGCGCTTTAATTGAATGCTCGCGTGTTGAATGGCGGGAATTTCTTGATTCAAATTGTAGAAAAAATCAGGATCCACCAGTAGCTCACTTTCATTGTCGTGATGTTCGGTAATTCGCTCCTGTAGTTCCGGCAAGGTTAAGCTGGCAGCTGCTTTAGTCACTTCCAGTGATTGGTGGAAGGTGTCTTTTAATCCCAGGCTTCTGGCATCGCCAATAAATAGTTTTCCATCAGGGCTTAATGCGCTGCTCATTTTTGTTATCACACCCACCAAATAGTGAGCTGAAGGGAAGTATTGGATTACTGAATTAATGACGATTAAATCGAATGGGCCAGCGTCTTTGAGGCGGCTGTCATCAAAGGATAGTGAGTCTGCGGCACTTTGTATCAACGATACATTATTCATCCCTAGTTTTTTAATCTGCGCTTCGATCAGGCCTAGAGCGGAGTCTGAGAAATCGACACCGACGTAGGCTTCACACTGAGGAGCAACGCGGTAGAGTAGCAATCCCGTACCACAACCGATTTCGAGTACCCGTCGGGGTTTTAATTCAAGAATGCGATCAACGGTGGCATCCACCCACTCGTGCATGTGTTCTTCGGCGTGTTGTTCTCCGGTATAGCTGTCTAACCAACCCGACACATTGAAAGTGGGATCGGCTATTAGGGTTTTGTCTTTTATTATAACTTTGTCTTGTATTATAACTTCGCCTTTATCAATGGCGGGATCTTCTTTAGTAAAGGTGCCCTTATAGGCTTCATCCCAAAGGGTCTGCCAGTGACTTGTCGCACCTGGTGCTTGTGCATGACTGCTGGGCACCACGTATGCTAATAAGCTTTGCGTGCCCTGTTCAGTCTCTGGCGCCACCACCACACTTTCTTTTACTCCGGTTTGTTCATTGATGAGCGATTGGATTTCGCCGAGTTCAATGCGGTAGCCTCGCAGTTTCACCTGGTGATCAAGTCGACCTAAAAATTCTATCTCTCCGTTCTGTCTATACTTAGCCAAATCGCCAGTGCGATAAATTCTTGGATCACTTTCAATGTGTAAAGGGTTGTCTATAAATCTGTCGGCCGTTAAATCAGGTCTCTTGTGGTAACCGCGTACAACTCCCTTTCCGCCTATCATTAGCTCGCCTGGCACACCTATTGGAGTAGGTTGGAGGGTGCTGTCGAGAATATAGATATTGGTATTGGCAATGGGACGGCCAATAGTAAGGTTATTGGTGTCGGTGGGTACAGACCCAGAGGTGGACCATATGGTGGCTTCCGTGGGGCCGTACACATAGATTAGGTCTCCCTTTAAGCATTGTTTTAATTTGCTGGCCAAATCAGCGGGAAGTGCTTCACCACCCAATAACACTTTTTGTAAGGAAGTCATGGCGGATAAAGTGTCGTTATCAGAGGCGAGGATACGAGCCATGGAGGGGGTGCACTGAAAATGGGTAACACTGTGGTTTTTAATTTGTGCTGCGATAGAATATTTTTGATCGTTAGAGCTACTGAGAGGATTGCTCAACTCTCTCATTTTATTCAGGTGTTGTAGACTCTCTAATACCGCATCGTTGTCCACACCAAAATCGATTAGGCAGGCGACTTCATCAATCCCTGCGGTTTTGAGTTGGTCTATGAGTGGCAGGACGCTGGTGGGTGTACCGAAAATACCGGCGGTCTCAAAGTACCGCTCGAAGGCATGGTCTATGAGCGCATCCATATCTTCATCTGTTAAGGCGCTGGCGTCAAAGCTGGAGTCCTGAGCCGCGGCTTTTGAGGGCTGTTTAAAGGCGGGGAAAGCCCAGGGTGCCACTTTGACAAGATCAAAAGAGGTTTTAAGATAGTTGCAAAAGGGTTCGCGAACAATCTCCCGTACTTCATCCACATCCGTGCCCAGAAAAGTGTGGACCATCACTGAGACATTGCCCTCACCTTCATAGCCTTTCGCTTTGCGTCCCGCCCTATACGCCGCTATTTTTTCGGTAATATCCTCGATGCTTTGGCCTAGCAAATTAGTCAAAACGTTGAAGCCGCCTTCTCCCGCTTGGCGGAAAGTTTCGATATTGCCGGCAGTGGTGATCCAAATGGGGGGTTCTTTTTGAATCGGTGGCGGATAAATTTGAGCTTCGAATGGTTGATTCTCGCCATTCATTACCTGTACTGTTTCGCCCCGCCACAATTTCCGCACTGTTTCAATCTCGTCAAACATAAGCTGTCTGCGATTTTCAAAATTCTCTGGTTTCAATGCAAAATCGTTGGCGTGCCAACCAGAGGCAAAGGAGAAGCCCACTCGACCATTGGAGAGGTTATCCACCACTGACCATTCTTCAGCTACTCGGATTGGATTGTGCAGGGGTAACACCACACTGCCCGCGCGTATGGATATGTTTTCAGTGATCGTAGCGACGGCGGCGCTGGTGACGGAAGGGTTGGGGTACAGCCCACCAAAAAGATGAAAATGGCGCTCTGGCGTCCAAACCGTTGAGAATTGATGTGTGTCAGCAAATTTCGCGCCTTCGATAAGGAGCTTGTAACGATTGTTTTGTGTGCCAGGGCCCGCATCACTGGAAAAGTAGAATAGTCCCACATGCAGTTTGCGAGCGACCGTGGATACACCTTGTTGTGATCCGCCTACGGTGCGGGCTTCCTCTTCTTGAATCACGACTTTAAACCCCCGAGTGAGGGTCCAGAATAACTCCAACACCGAAATATCAAAGGAGATACTGGTGACGGCCAACCAAGTTCCCGGTTTATCTCTACCGACTTGGAAGTCTAAAGTGTCATCCATACCGGCCATAAAGTTCATCACATTGCCGTGTTCAACCATCACACCTTTTGGCTTGCCTGTGGAGCCGGAGGTATAGATGACGTAGGCGAGATTTGCGGGGGTGACATTGCAGTTGGGGTTCTGTGCTGGGTCTGTAGTCCCTGGGGTGTGGCTTAATTCTTTATCAAGACAGAGTATGGTGGCTTCGTTTGCAGGTAATTCATGCTCTAACTTTGAGTGAGTCAATAATATTTGTGCTTCAGAGTCGCTTATCATCAATGCAATACGGTCACGAGGATAGGCTGGGTCCAGTGGCACGTAAGCTGCGCCCGCTTTGTGAATGGCTAGTAACCCAATCATCATTTCTATGGATCTTTCCATAAAGACACCGATTAATGTATCGGCCTGGGTGCCTAAATGTTGTAGCTTTGAGGCCAGGTAATTCGCCTTCTGGTTTAGTTCGCCATAAGATATTTCTTTGTCACGAAAGGTAAGAGCTGTCGCGTCGGGCTGTTTTACTGCCTGCTCTTCAAATAATTGATGTATGCATTTGTCTTGATCATATTGCTTTTCAGTATTATTCCAATCAACTAATAATGTTTTCATCTCCTCTTCACTAACGAGATAAATCCGAGATAGGGGTGTGTCAAGATTGGACAGCGCATTGTCTAAGAAAAAGTTGAATTTTTGAATAATCTGCTGGGCACTTTCGTCACTCAAAGAATCAGGGTTGTATTTCCATTGATAATTTGTGCTGGTGTTTTTGATGGTTAGAATTAAGGTGTCGTTGTTACCACTACAACCGTTTGAAAAATCATCCACCAGCTCTATGGCTACGGGGAAAAGGGGCTGGTCCAGTGATGGTGTTCGTGGCACCAGGTCGCGGATATAAGTGCCTTTATTTCTAGTAGAATCCAGACTAGTGGAGAGTTTTTCCGTCAGCGTTCGAATGCTCTCATTATTATCAATAGTGAGGTTTAGAGGCACTCTTGAAGCGAAAAGAGAGCTGAAGTCGATACTTTCACTTACGTCGCTTACACCAAAATCAATGTTTGAGTTTAAACCGATATCGAATGACGCTGCATCGGCCATGCGACGGAGAAAGCAACAATATAAACTAGCCAGCGCATCTGATGATGATAGGTTTGGGAACTCTTTAGTTAATACCTCTTGTTGTGCAAGGGTGATGGTTGCCGATTGTAGCTGCGCATTATTGCTCGGAGTCGCTATAGGCCGTGCGCCATGGGTGGCAAAAGTAAAGGGCTCAGCGTTCTGTAGTGATTCTTTCCAAAATAGTTCATTTCTTGCAAATCTATCGTCAAGTGTATGTATTTTATCTAAGGTCGCTTTTGGTAAAGAGGCGAAGCTAGCACCTTCATTTAAACCACTCATTTTAATGAGATCGATAGGGTTGCCATCAATACTCAGTAGGTTTTTTAGGGTTAAAGCACCACTGCCCGTGGCCACGGTGATTTCATTTTCACCAATACGAAGAATCGTACCGGGTTGCTGTTCGTTTGTTGGGTTTTCTGATTCTGTATCTGCAACTAAAACTTCAGTTACCAGATAGAATGTATTCTCTATTGATACTTTAGGTAGCGCTAAGGGGTCGTCATCATTTTGGTAGTTGAGGGATCGCACCAAGGCATCGATTTCCACCGCGTTGGCTGACCAGTCAAGAATGGCGGCCGATGTAGGACGTTTGGTGGAGAGAAAAGATGAGCGTTGACTGAGATCTTGTGGTCGACGGGTTACGGTTTTATTGTCGAGCTCTTCAATTAATTCAGCAAAGGTTTCTTGGCCTTTTTGGAAACACTTTACATTTAGACTGAACGCGGAGTCATCGGGTTCTATGTTGAACTCCACCTGTTTAAGAATTTGACCTGCATCAAACTGGTCAACCATTTCATGCCAGGTGACGCCAAAGGATTGTTCCTGGTTTTGAATTGCCCAAGTGGTGACATGCAGACCCGCATACTTAGGCAGAGGTGCGTCGTGGTAGTTTATGGCGCCAATTTTGGGCATTGCTAATAAAGCTTTGGACACTTTTCTAGGATTGATAATGCTGAAAAGGTAATCGAAATCCCATTGAGCAAGAAATGCGTTTTGGTCTTCCGAAGGATCGATACAAGGGATCTTATGCTCCTTCGCCCAGGACTGAATATCGGCATTGGGCGATATTATCCCACGAATGGAATGACCACTGTTTAATAGTAGCTGGGCACTCTCCACGGTGAGTTTGCCTTGTCCGATTATGCAGCAGTCAAAGGGATGTTCTGATGTCATTTGTTCACTCTCTTCGTTTACTTTATTAGTTTAAACTTTGTTGTAAATTTGGTTTGAATTTTTGTTTGAGTTTTTGTTTGAAACTATGGGCCCCGAGCGTGTAACTACAGCCGCATACCTGCATTTGAATATCTATTTGAGTTAACCGATCGTGAGTCAACCGATAACTTTTATTATCGCCTTGCCGGTGTTGTCGCATTATAAGGTGAGGTCACTTGTTATCGAGTGTGTTAGGTAAGCCAGTGATGATTTGAAGAACGGGTTCATATTAAATAGCGTAGTCATCTGTTATAAAGTCTTCCGTTATTTAAGTATTGTTCATTAGGTCATCAATGAAGTCGTCGTCGTTTATATGTCTTGGGCTATGCCTAAATCAGCCGTAAGGATAATACTATTTAAGGTCAATATATCGGGTAAAATTAAGCATTAATTCGGGTGATTTTGCAGTAAACTTGTTGCAGTATAGCCTTCGTTATTAACATTATATCAGTATCGTTTCAGTTTGTAGTTGATTTGAAACCAATTATAGCCTATTTGAATCCCATGAAGTTTGAATCTGTCTCTCGTAGAGTTTTTTTGAAGTGTACCGGCGTCACCACTTCCTCTTTGTTTATTTATAGTGCGGTGGGTTGTACTTCCCAAGCCGCGCAATCCTTCAATGCTGCCGATCTAGTCTCTGCTTGGCTGTATCTAGCGATAGAAGGGGAGCAGTTTAAGTTAATACTGCCTCGTTCTGAAATGGGCCAAGATGTTATCACTAGTTTTTCTATGATAGTGGCTGATGAGATGGATTTTCCCTTGGATAGGGTGGTGATACAATTTGCGGACGCGGATTCGGCTTTAGGGCAGCAGATGACGGTTGGTAGTTCATCTATTAGTCTTTGGTGGAATCGAATGCGGCAGGTGGGAGCTTATGTCAGGGCCTCTGTCATAGCCGAGGCCGCAAATCAGTTTTTGGTGGACTCTGCAGGGTGCGTTATTGATGATGGTGTTGTTTATCATTTAGCTTCTCAACAACAGGCAGATTATGTAGCGCTTCTTAAACAGAAATCTCTGGCAAACTACCAGGGTCCTGTGGTGCTAAAATCCACCCAAGAATTCAGCATCATCGGTCACGACATCAAGTCGAGAATGGTTAAAACAAAAGTGGAAGGCTCGTTCAAGTATGTTGGCGACCTGGCAGATGCAGAATCAGTTAAAGCCGCCGTGGTGGCATACCGACCAGATTGGCCGACTCCCAGTGATTTGGAGCTCGCGGCTATAAAAGAAAGCTACGGTTTAGTTGACGTGTTTCGGCTAGACGGAGGGTTAGCTGGATTTACGACAAGAGTGGTTTTACTCTCC